>USHW01000018.1 GCA_900554545.1 uncultured Prevotella sp.
CCATTGTACGGAGGTAGAACTGAGGACGATACTTGTTTCCGAACGGAGTGTGACGTCCACCTTCTTCTTTCTTCAGTACATAGATCTGAGCCTTGAACTTCTTGTAAGGTTTGATCTGACCCGGGTGGCAGAGTACCATACCACGCTTGATTTCGTTCTTGTCGATACCACGGAGAAGCAGACCTACGTTATCACCAGCTTCACCTTCGTCAAGAATCTTACGGAACATCTCAACACCAGTTACAACTGACTTCTTGTCTTCACCAAGACCGAGGAGCTCAACTTCGTCACCAACCTTAACACGGCCAGTCTCGATACGACCTGTAGCAACAGTACCACGACCTGTGATTGAGAATACGTCCTCAACAGGCATCAGGAACGGTTTGTCGAGGTCACGCGGAGGCAGCGGAATCCACTCGTCAACAGCAGCCATCAGCTCCATTACCTTCTCTTCCCACTTCTCAACACCGTTAAGTGCACCAAGAGCAGAACCGCGGATAATAGGAGTATTGTCGCCATCATACTCGTACTGATCGAGAAGCTCACGCATTTCCATCTCAACGAGCTCAAGCATTTCCTCATCCTCAACCATATCACACTTGTTCAGGAATACAACCAGACGAGGAACGTTTACCTGACGAGCGAGAAGCACGTGCTCACGTGTCTGAGGCATAGGACCATCAGTTGCAGCAACAACGATGATAGCACCATCCATCTGAGCAGCACCTGTTACCATGTTCTTTACATAGTCAGCGTGTCCCGGGCAGTCAACGTGTGCATAGTGACGGTTTTCTGTTTCATACTCTACGTGTGCTGTATTGATAGTAATACCACGCTCTTTTTCCTCAGGAGCGTTATCGATAGAGTCAAAAGACTTAACTTCAGAAAGACCTTTCTTTGCCAATACTGTTGTGATAGCAGCAGTCAGAGTAGTCTTACCGTGGTCTACGTGACCAATTGTACCAATGTTTACATGGGGTTTGGTACGGACGAATGTCTCTTTAGCCATAGCTTTACTTTTTATTTATTGTTAATGAATAATCGTGTATTTTTTCTGTTTTTAAAAAATTAGAAAGTCGTAGAGCTGTAACCGAGATTTGAACTCGGGACCTCTTCCTTACCAAGGAAGTGCTCTACCACTGAGCTATTACAGCAGCGAGAGCGGAAAACGGGACTCAAACCCGCGACCCCCAGCTTGGAAGGCTAGTGCTCTATCAACTGAGCTATTTCCGCAAAAGACTTCTACTGAGTGGGTGGTGATGGATTCGAACCACCGAAGGCGAAAGCCAGCAGATTTACAGTCTGCCCCATTTGGCCACTCTGGTAACCACCCTTGTTGTTTTTCAGACTATCCTTTCTTCGCAGTCGAGCCTCTTGTCGGATTCGAACCAACGACCCCGAGATTACAAATCACGTGCTCTGGCCAACTGAGCTAAAGAGGCAAGCAAAGCAGCCGTCAGGCGCTTGTTTGTAAGGACGTGTCCTAAAACGGCTGCAAAGATAGGCATAATATTTAAACCTCCAAAATTTTTTCGCGTTTTTTTTAGTTGTTACGCAGTTTTTCCTTGAATTTTACCAACTGCACCTTCATTGAGTCAACGCAAAGGTCTACACCTTCCTCAAAAGTGTCACACACTTTCTCGACGAAGAGACGCGAGCCGGGAACCATCACCGTCAGGCTTGTTTCCTTGTTAAGCGCCGTGGCCGGCTTTACAACTTTCAGGCTGACTTCCACTGTCTGAATATCCTCAAAAGACTTTTCCAGCTTGGATACTTTCTTCTCGACAAAAGCTTTCAATTGCTCGGTAGCGTCAAAATTGACTGATTGAATTCTAATTTCCATAGTTACCTCCTTGCTTTATAAGGTTATTAAAGGTCAAGCCCTCGGATGGGCCGATTCATATACTTTCTTAAGTTGTTCAAATGTGGTATGCGTGTACACTTCCGTCGTAGTGAGACGGCTGTGCCCTAAAAGCTTCTTCACGCTCTCTATGCCAGCCCCGTTGTTAAGCATCGCCGTAGCGAAAGTATGCCTCAGCACATGCGGACTGCGTTTTTTCAAAGTGCAGACGGACGAGAGACGCCTGGCAATCTCACGGCGTACGCTGTAATAGTTCATCCGCAAGCCGCCGGAAGAGAGGAAGAAAGCTGGCGACTTCCTTTCAACCACCGCATCGCGCATATTTATATACGTCAGAAGAACGTCGCGCAGTTCAGAGCCGAACGGGACAATGCGCTGCTTGTCGCCTTTACCCGTAACCTTCAGCTGACACGCCGACATATCCACCGCCGCGTCGTCAAGGCTTAGAAGTTCAGCAATTCTCACGCCTGCCTCATATATCACTGATATAATGGTACGCGCGCGTACATCCTCATATCTGTCCATATTCCACATGCTTTCGTCAAGAAGCCTGTCCATGTCAGCCTCTTTCACGAACTGCGGCAGCGGCTTTTCCTTCTTCGGCCCCCTTACGCCATACGACGGGTCGGCGGCGACAAAGCCACGCGACAGGGCAAAACGATAAAAGGAACGCACAGCGCTCAGCCGCCTGTTGACCGAGGTCGCAACGTTTCCTTCATCCATCATGCTCTCCATCCAGTCACGGATGACATCGGAATCAACAGTTTCCCATGTGAGCGTAGCGTCCAAACCTTTGAAGAACGACTCGAACTTTTGCAAGTCTTCGCCGTATTCCCCGACCGTTCTTTCGGAATAATTCCGTTCAGAACACAGGTATTTCAGAAATTCTTTCACTAACATAAGAACGTTGTCTCCCGTATGTTTTCGGCAACGAATTTACGAAATTAAAACCGAACCACCAAATTTTTCGCCCACATTTTCGTTCCAGTATACGTCCGGCAATAGCAAACGTGCAAAAAGCGAAAGCCACACAAGCAAGCAAATAGAAACGAAGCCACTGCCGGGAAAAGCCACGCACATAAAAAACAAGCGCATCCATGCGCGTGTATGCACACGGATGCGCAAAAGCAACATCAAAAACCGACACACACGTACCTTTCCGGCCATCAGGCCGCAACGCTACGGGTCGCCGACTTGTATTTATCTTTCTTGATACGACAAAGCTTGGGAAAGAGGATGATTATTCCTCGGCAGTCCTAAGCTTCTGTACGTAAATGGCATGCTGCATCTTGAGGCGCTTCAAGACTGACGGCTTCGTGTACTGCTGACGTGCACGGAGTTCCTTCACAACGCCCGTTTTCTCGAATTTCCTCTTAAATTTCTTCAATGCTCTTTCGATGTTCTCGCCATCTTTTACAGGTACAATAATCATGTTTTGTCTTTTTATTTTTAATGTGTTAAACTTATATTCTTACAGATGCTTTTATTTGCGGCTGCAAAGTTACGGCGTTTTTTTCTGATTTGCAAAAGATTACGCGTTTTTTTCGTTTTGCAGCACACAATATTTACAAAACCGGCAAACGCCCGACGCACGGCCATGCCGCAAGCTGACCTGCAAACACCGCCATAGCACCAAATCCATAACACTTGGTTTCCCCCAATATGCGGATTTTATGCGCAGAGAACCTAAATACAGATGCAAAATATTGCAAAATGCAACAAAAGTCAGTATATTTGCTTGAAAGTGCAAACCTACATTAAACAATCAGCAACATGGGTAAACTAATCAACGAGTTCAAACAGTTCGCCGTAAAGGGCAACGCTGTTGACATGGCCGTCGGTGTAATCATCGGCGGCGCGTTCGGAAAGATTGTGTCTTCAATCGTCAACGACCTTATCATGCCGCTCATCGGATGGCTCATAGGCGGCGTAAACTTCACCGACCTGAAGGTAACACTGCCGGCTATCGACATGGGCATTGAGAAACTTGAGCCTGCAACTATCAACTACGGCAACTTCATCCAGACCACTTTCGACTTCCTCATCATCTCTCTCTGCGTATTCATAATGTTACGGGCAGTCAACAAAATGATAAAGAAAAACGAGGAGACAAAGAAGGAAACGGAGCAGGCGAAACCGGCAGAGCCGACCAAAGAGGAGCAGCTGCTCGCCGAAATACGCGATTTGTTGAAGCAACAGGCTGGGAAATAAATTAAGAGTCAAGAACCGAAGGCCAGCGTTAAGCTAATTAAGAGTTAAGAAAATATGCCTTGCAAAAGCACCTGCAAACATCCAACAAAGCATGTTTTCTTAATTAGTTTAACGCTGACCTTCGGTTCTTAACTCTTAATTCTTAATTCAAAAGGTCATCTTTTGCGTTCCAATATGCCACGTTTTGCACGCTAAAAGGCCGTCTTTTAGCGTGTAAAAGACGGCCTTTTATAATACATTGAATGTCAAGGCGTTACGCAGGCAGCAGTGAAGCGGCTTGCAAACGGCGTTTTACAGCATCAAACCGGGGCGCAGGCGGCGGTCAGCCAGGCGAGGTCTTCACCGTCGAGATGCGGCGAAAGACGGTCGTAAACGGTCTTGTGGTAAGCGTTAAGCCAGTCGCGTTCCTCGGCGGTAAGCATGTCGAGGATGATTGGTTCGGTGTCAATCGGGCAGAGAGTGAGCGGCTCGAACTGGAGGAAACGGCCGAACTGCGTCTCCTTGTAAGGTGCTATGAGCAGTGTGTTTTCCGTCCTCACGCCGAAAAGTCCCGGCAGATAGATGCCCGGTTCGTCGGTAACGGTCATGCCCTCGACGAGCGGCGCAGGCTTGTATTCCATGCGTATCTGGTGCGGCCCTTCGTGAACGTTGAGGTAAGAGCCTACGCCGTGACCCGTTCCGTGCAGGTAGTTAAGGCCGTAACGCCATAAGTCCTTGCGCGCGATGGAGTCAAGCTGAGTGCCGGAAGCTCCGCGCGGAAAGCGGCACAGCTCAAGCCCTATGTGCCCTTTTAGCACGAGGGTGTAGACAAGCCGCTGCTCGTCGGTGACAGGGCCGAGGGCAACGGTGCGCGTGATGTCGGTTGTTCCGTCAAGATACTGTGCGCCGGAGTCGAGCAGCAGGAAACCTTCGGGGCGCAGGGGGACGTCTGTCGCGGGCGTAGGTTCATAGTGAACGATGGCTCCGTGCTCCTGATACGCCGCAATGGTGTCGAACGACAGGCCGCGGTACAGCGGTTGTGCGGCGCGCAGCTCTTCAAGTCTTGCGCTGACGATCATCTCCGTCTGCCCTCCGGCCTCAACCGCCGGGCGCAGCCAGCGCATGAACTTCACGAGGGCGACGCCGTCGCGCAGCATGGCGTTGCGGAAGCCTTCAATCTCTACATTGTTCTTGACGGCCTTCATTGCAGGTATCGGCGAGGGCGCTACAACCTTCAGGCAGCGCGCGGCATTGAACAGGTTGTAGTTTATTTCGCCGTCGTCCATCAGTATGTTGTACTCGCCGTAGGCGGCAAGAGCCTTGCTTACGTCAGCATATCCGGCCGTGCCCACGCCCTCGCCTTTGAGGTAAGCCTCAACGTCGGGCGTCAGTTTGTCGCGGTCAATGAACAGTGTCGCGCGTTCAGGCTCGATGAGCAGGTACGACACGAACACCGGGTTGCAGTGTACGTCGGTGCCGCGCAGGTTCAAAGTCCACGCTATGTCGTCGAGCGCAGCTGCCAACATGCCACAGGCATGACGCTCTTTCAGTGCCTGGCGGATGCGCGCCAGTTTCTCGTGACACGGTTCCCCGGCATACTCCAAGGGATGGATTACAGCCTTGTCCGCTGGCACAGGCGGACGGTCTGCCCAGACAACGTCCAACGGGTCGAAGTTGGTGCGCACGGTAATGCCGCCCTCGGCGCGCAGTTCGGCTATCAGAGCCTCAACCGAAGCCGCCGCGTTCACCGTTCCGTCGACACCCACTACGGGACTTTTCACCGCCGACAGCTTCATGCCGAGCCACCGGCTGACTGACGGCGTGCCCTCCACGCGCTCCTTCATAAGGCTGAAGCCAGTGCCGCGCAGCTGCTCTTCGGCGGCGAGGAAATAGCGCGAGTCTGTCCAGAGGGCGGCATCGTCCATCGTCACAACGGCTGTTCCGGCGGAGCCGTCGAAGCCGCTTATCCACTTGCGGCCCTCCCAGTGAGCCGGCACATACTCGCCGTTGTGGGGGTCAGTACTTGGAAATATAAAGGCGTTAATGCCCTCCCTGCGCATCACTTCACGCAGGGCTTCCACTCGTTTACATATTGTTTCGTTCATATCGTTTGGGGTTATTGGGTTTTACGGTTATTGGGTTATGCGGTTTTGAGGTTATGGGGTTTTACGGTTGTGAGGTTATCGGGTCATGCGGTTGTCAAGGTTATACGGTTGTAAGGTCTTACGGTTTTGAGGTTATCGGGTCATGCGGTTGTCAAGGTTATACGGTTGTAAGGTCTTACGGTTTTGAGGTTTTGAGGTTATGCGGCTTTGCAAGACTGTGAGGGTTTACGGTTATGCGGTTGAAGTTGTAAAACGGACATTACAAAGATATGTCTTTTTAATTTTAATAACAAACTAAAAGGAGAATAAATACTACATATTCAGCTTTTTTGCCTAACTTTGCACGTAGTTCAGGGACGAGCAGACAAGCAACAGGCAGACAAGGCCGTTTGCCTTACGCTGAAAACAACCGGCGGAGGCAAGTTTCACTTGTCAACTTGTTGACCCGTAGCTTGTTGACTAAGTACAGAATGTCTTACATTATATAAAAATTGGTTATTATGGAATTTTTGACTAATGAAAAACTTACAATCGTCGGCGCAGCCGGAATGATTGGTTCAAACATGGTTCAGACAGCCCTCACAATGCGTCTGACTAACGACATCTGCCTCTATGACGTGTTCTCACCCGAAGGCGTGGCAGAGGAAATGCGCCAGAGCGGTTTCGGCGACGTGAAAATCACTGCCACAACCGACCCGAAAGAGGCGTTCACCAACGCTAAATACATCATCTCTTCAGGCGGCGCTCCCCGTAAGGCAGGCATGACCCGTGAAGACCTGTTGAAAGGAAACTGCGAAATCGCAGAGGGACTTGGCAAGAACATAAAGGAGTATTGCCCCGATGTTAAGCACGTGGTTATCATCTTCAACCCGGCCGACCTTACCGGTCTTGTAACTCTTCTGTACTCTGGTTTGAAACCTTCACAGGTTACAACACTCGCAGCTCTTGACTCTACACGCCTCCAGAGCGCATTGGCAAAGAAGTTCAACGTTATGCAGAGCGAGGTTAAGGGATGCGCTACATACGGCGGACACGGCGAGCAGATGGCTGTATTCGGCTCACACGTTACAATCGACGGACGCAAGCTGACCGACATCATCGGCACAGACGAGTTCCCCGAGGCTGAGTGGGAGCAGATGAAGAAAGACGTTACACAGGGCGGTGCGAAGATTATCGAGCTGCGCGGACGTTCTTCTTTCCAAAGCCCGGCTTACCTGTCAGTTGAGATGATACGTTCAGTGATGGGCGGCGAGGCGTTCAAGTACCCTGTAGGAACTTACGTTTCAACAGACAAGTACAACCACATCATGATGGCGATGAACACCACTCTCGACACAACCGGCGCTCACTACACCGTACCCGAAGGCACAGCTGAGGAGAACGCGAAGCTTGACGCAAGCTACGAGCACCTCTGCAAGATGCGCGACGAGCTGGTAACTCTGAACATCGTGCCCGAAATCTCTAAGTGGAACGAAATCAACCCGAACCTGTAATTTCATTACATGACTATACAACGAGGGCGTATCTTTACGGATGCGCCCTCGTTTTTTTGTACCAAAAAGCATCCTTATTCCGGCAAAACAGCACCTTTAACAATTCTCATGCAAACATTTTCCATTGGAAATTATGTACTGTGAAGAATTATTATTTACTTTGCGGCATGAATGAAAACCACAAACCGGAATATATTATGAAGTATGTGATTATTGGCGGCGTGGCAGGTGGAGCAACCGCAGCTGCACGATTGAGGAGAGTTGACGAGATGTCGGAAATCATCTTGTTGGAGAAGGGCAAGTACATATCGTATGCCAACTGTGGATTACCTTATTATATAGGCGGCATTATTGAAGAACGCGGCAAGCTGTTGTTGCAGACTCCGGAGTCGTTTGGACGGCGTTTCCGCATCGATGTGCGTGTGGAAAACGAGGCTACGGCAATAGACACTGAGAAGAGAACCGTGCTTATACGAAGAGCCGACGGCTCGGAATACGAAGAGACATACGACAAGCTCCTGCTGTCGCCCGGTTCAACGCCGGTTCGTCCGCCATTGGAAGGCATCGACTTGGACGGTATCTTCACGCTGCGCAACGTTGAAGACACCGACAACATAAAGCGTTACATCACGGAAAAGCAGGTCAAGCGTGCAGTAGTTGTGGGCGCGGGCTTCATCGGTTTGGAAATGGCGGAGAACCTGCACCACGCCGGAGTGGCGGTATCTGTTGTCGAGATGGGCAACCAGGTGATGGCACCAATAGATTATTCCATGGCCGCTCCAATCCACCAACACCTTGCCGACAAGGGCGTTTCGCTGTACCTTGAAGAAGGAGTGACAGGCTTCAGCCGCGACGGAAACGGCCTGACGGCACACCTGAAAAGCGGCAAAAGCATCGTTGCCGACATGGTACTGCTGTCTATCGGAGTGCGTCCGGCCACGGCATTGGCCAAGGCCGCAGGCATAAAAACCGGCGAAACGGGCGGCATCTGGGTTGACTCTTACCTGCAAACATCGGCAAAGGACGTTTACGCCGTCGGCGACGCAATCGAGTTTCCGCATCCGCTTACCGGCAAGCCGTGGCTCAACTACCTTGCGAACCCTGCCAACCGGCAAGGCCGCATAGTTGCCGACAACATGGCATTAGGCAACACTGTGAAATACGAAGGCGCGATAGGAACGTCCATCGCAAAAGTGTTCGACCTCACAGTGGCCTCTACCGGACTGGCCGCCAAGCGCCTGAAGCAGATGGGAATGGACTACCGCAGTTCGGTTATTCACTCGTCATCGCACGCCGGATATTACCCCGACGCACTTCCGCTGACGCTGAAACTGACCTTCCATCCTACCACAGGGAAGCTCTACGGGGCGCAATGCGTCGGCTATGAGGGCGTTGACAAGCGCATTGACCAGATTGCGCAGCTAATCAAGCGCGGCGGAACAGTGTATGACCTGACGCAGACCGAGCACACATACGCACCGCCTTTCTCATCGGCCAAAGACCCGATTGCCATAGCAGGCTACGTCGCTTCCAACATAATCAGCGGCGCGATGCCTGTCATCACATGGCGCGAACTGCAGGCGAAAAAGGACAATGTGACGCTGATTGACGTCCGCACAGCCGAGGAACATTCGTTCGGCACGATACCCGGAGCGGTAAACATCCCGGTGGACGAGCTGCGCAACCGCCTTGACGAGATACCGACGGACAAGCCCGTGGTGCTGTTCTGCGCCGTCGGACTGCGCGGTTATCTTGCATTGCGCATACTCACAGGGCACGGATATAGCAACGTGCGCAACCTTACCGGCGGCTACAAGACATTCGCCGCGGCAACGGCACCGGTTCCGCCGCCCTCCCCTCAAAACACCGAAGCCACCCCGACGGCAGGCGGCAGCAACGGCACGGACACGCTGAAGATTAACGCCTGCGGACTGCAATGCCCCGGACCGATAATGAAAGTGAAGCAGGCGATTGACAATGCCGCGCCGGGACAACGGGTGGAGGTGACGGCTACCGACGCCGGATTTGCCCGCGACGCGGAAGCATGGTGCAACACGACAGGCAACAAGCTCATCGGAAAGAGCGAGAACAAAGGCCGCTACACGGTAGTTATTGAGAAAGGAAACGACTGCCCCACCCCGGCGATAGCCCCGACGGGCGGCCGCGGCAAGACATTCATCATGTTCAGCGACAACCTTGACAAAGCTCTTGCAACCTTCGTGCTGGCCAACGGCGCGGCGGCCACAGGCCAGAAAGTGTCGATATTCTTCACGTTCTGGGGACTGAACGTCATCAAGAAAGTGCATAAACCCGTCGTGCAGAAAGACATTTTCGGACGGATGTTCGGCTGGATGCTGCCCTCTAACTCGCTGAAGCTGAAGCTGTCGCAGATGAACATGCTGGGCATCGGCAGCCGGATGATGCGTTACTTGATGAAGCAAAAGGGCGTTGACTCGCTTGAAACACTGCGCGAACAGGCACGGCAGCAGGGCGTAGAGTTCATCGCCTGCCAAATGTCGATGGACGTGATGGGCGTAAGCCGCGAAGAACTGCTTGACGGCGTGACCATAGGAGGCGTGGCAACCTACATGGAACGCGCCGACAAGGCTAATGTAAACCTCTTCATCTGATGCCCCGGCACGGATTAACGCATCGTCATCACCATAAGACTTAAAAGCAAGATGGACAACACTTTATGCAAAATACGCGACCTGTACCGCGCCATAGCCGAGTTTGAAAGTTCGTTCTCGAAGACCTACGGCATATCGCTTAACGAGGGGATGCTGCTCTGCACCCTGCTTGACAAAGGCCGGATGACATCGAGCGAGCTTGCCGACGCACTCGGACTGTCGCACTCGAACGCGTCGAAAGTAATCCGTTCGGCCGAGGAAAAAGACCTGATAACCCGTCAGGTGGGGCAGAAAGACAAGCGGCAGATGAACTTCATACCGACAGCCGCAGGCCGGGAGCTAATCACGCGGATTAAAGCCGCAACCTTCCAACTGCCCGAACTCTTGGAAAAGGCCGTGGCCCATACCGCCTGACGCGCCAAGGCTACAGGCGCATCAACATGCAAGCCCCTAAAAGCAGCACACGCTTTTAGGGGCTTTTAGTTTGCGGTTAACAGTAAAGAGATTTACAAAAGGCCATCTTTTGCATTGCGAAAGACCGTCTTTTACACGCCAAAAGGCCACCTTTTGCACGGCGAAAGAGCACCTTTTGCAACGCCTTAAATCATCGCCGCGTAAATAATTGATTGCCAGTGACTTGCCAAATACTGGAAAAATAAGTCTGAAAAGATACAACCGACAAAATAATTTTGTACTTTTGCATTGAACAGACATTAAAAGCCACAGTCATGAAAAGCAGCATAAGGAATAATATATTGCCGACAATAGTGCTCTTTGCCGCCACCACCCTTTGCACGCCTGCATACTGCCAGCAAAACCAACAGACAAAGGACACAGCACAAAAGAACCTTACAGAACAGAAAAACGACAGCACCACGACAACCATTAACCGCCCCATAGCTGTGCGCGACACCATGCGGCTAAAGCTGAACCGCCGCATAACAAGCAGGAAAGCGGCACAGACACCACCGCTAAAAATGCCAAAGGGAAAGGCGGAAGAACCGTGGGTGGGCGGTCTTCTGAAAGATATTGTGTTCCATTGAGAAACAAAAGAAAGAAGAATAAAAGCGCAATCACTTCACGAACACTTTTCATTCCATCAGACATAAAATAAAAACTTATTATTCAACACATAATTTTGCAATCTTACTTTTTCTGCTTATTTTTGCAAAAGGAAAGGAAGAATATTATTAAACAGCATACAAATATGGGACATAAAATATCAAATCCTGACAAAAGAAACCAAAGATTGGCAGACCAATCTTTGGAGAAGGATTTTGTATTTACCGATGTTACAAGAGAGGAATTGGACAAAAGGCGAATTCCCGTATATTCATATTTGCTGTAATGCTTGAAAGTTCATATCCATTCCACTTCATAATGAACGAATATGAGGAAAAGCCTGACGAGGGCTTTTCTCATTTAATGCTGTACACTTTCAAGTCAACAAAATCAAATCTCACGTACATTGTACGGGTAGAAGTTTACAAATATCATATTTACGCCGTAAAGTTCTACCTGAAAAACATGCAGCATTCAAAAAACAAATACCGCATAGCGACAAACACTTATGAGCCAAGAAGGATAATCAACACGTGCATTAACATCATGCTTTCAATATATGAAAAAGACCATAAAGCGTCATTCGGTTTCATAGGGGCAAACGGCATGGACGAAGACAACACCTGCTGCACGAAGCGTTACCGGTTTTATTCAAGGATTGTGGCGACATATTTCAGCACGGAAAGATTTTACCACAAGGAAAACAAGGAAAAAGCGCATATATGCTGATAAACAACGAGGCTCTCGAAGAAAATCCCAACTTGATAAAAGAAATAGAAAAGTTCTTCACCGAGAGATACGATTACTTCGACTGACATCAAAGATAATTTACCGTCACTACTTCTTTACCGCATGAGCCAGCGGCCTTTGTGGTGGACCATAGGCACGACCACCTCCTCGTTCAGGCTGTCGCCGAGGCACAGCACGAGGAAAACGTCTGATGTGCGGACGTGCGATTTCTTGTCGGGCGACATTATCGTGTCGTTGACAAAGCGCATGATGCGCACGCCGCTTACGCCGCGGTGTTCCGCCTCCATGCGCCCCACGAACATCGAGGCGTTGGCTTCAAGCTGCTCGCGGTATGACGGCGGAATGGTATCAGGCAGGTACATGCCGCGCACAAAGTAAGCGTAGTTCCGGGCAAAGAGCGAGTCATAATACTCCTTTGCAGCCCTCGCAGCCGCGTCGTCAGGTTTCTTTTCGCCCGAACAGGAGAAAAAAGACAGGGCGAAACAAGTCAGTGTAAAAATGAAAAGTTTACGCATGGAAGGATATTTTTAGAAGTTATAGAAGTTATGGGAAGTTAAAGAAGTTAGAGCCAAATGACTTGTTAAGTGAAGAATTAAAAGTGAAAAATGAATAATTGGGCATACGCCTTCATCTATATGATTATTCATTTTTCATTAATCATTGTTCATTTAACAAGTCATTTGGCTCTAACTTCTTTAACTTCCCATAACTCCTTTAACTTCTTAACAAATTATTTCTGCCTTATAAAGATATTAATCGGCGAGCCGGTGAGCTTCCAGTTCTCGCGGATTTTGTTCTCGAGGAAGCGCTTGTAAGGCTCTTTGACGTACTGCGGCAGGTTTGCATAGAACACAAACGACGGTATCTTCGTGTTCGGAAGCTGCGAACAGTACTTGATTTTGATGTACTTGCCCTTGATTGAAGGCGGCGGATAAGCCTCGATAAGGGGCAGCATGACCTCGTTGAGCCGTGTCGTCCCGATTTTCAGTTTGCGGCTAAGATACACATCCTTTGCCGTTTCGAGCACCTTGAAAATGCGCTGCTTTGTCAGCGCCGAGGCGTAGATTATGGGAAAATCGGTGAACGGAGCCATGCGCTCACGTATTGCGTTGGTGAACGTGTCGATTACTTTCTGGTTCTTGTCGGGCACGAGGTCCCACTTGTTCACCACCACGACGAGGCTCTTGTTGTTCTTCTGTATAATCTGAAAGATGTTCATGTCCTGCATCTCTATGCCCCTTGTGGCGTCGAGCATGAGTATGCATACATCCGAATTCTCGATTGCACGGATTGAGCGCATCACGCTGTAAAACTCCAAGTTCTCCGTAACCTTGCTCTTGCGGCGTATTCCAGCCGTATCGACAAGGTAGAAGTCGAAGCCGAACTTGTCGTAACGCGTGTAGATACTGTCGCGCGTCGTGCCGGCTATTTCGGTCACAATGTTGCGGTCTTCGCCTATGAAGGCGTTGATTATGCTGCTCTTGCCTACGTTGGGGCGGCCTACAACGGCGAAGCGCGGTATGCCTTCTTCAAGCAGTTCGCCGCTGTCTTCCTTGAGCTTTGACACCACGATGTCAAGCAGGTCGCCGGTACCGCCGCCGCTAATGCTGCTTATGCAGATGGGGTCTCCCAAGCCGAGCTTGTAGAAGTCGGCTGCGTAAAACTGCTGTGCGCTGTTGTCCACCTTGTTGACGACAAGCAATACGGGCAGCTTTGTGCGGCGGAGAATGGCGGCAACGTCCTCGTCAAGATCGGTCACACCTGTGCCCACGTCAACGAGAAACAGCACAAGGTCGGCCTCCTCTGTAGCCACAATGACCTGCTTTCGTATCTCTTCCTCGAATATGTCGTCAGAGTTGACGACCCATCCGCCTGTATCTACTACGGAAAACTCGCGCCCGTTCCAGTCGCACTTGCCATATTGGCGGTCGCGCGTGGTGCCGGCCACATCGCTGACGATGGCCTGGCGCGACTTGGTAAGGCGGTTGAAAAGTGTAGACTTGCCCACGTTCGGGCGGCCTACTATCGCTACTAAATTTGCCATATACTTATTTTTAAAATGAAGAGTGAAGAACGAAGGGTGAAAAATCCGACACAAACCGGATTGTCACACGACGACGAACGACACTGACTTCACAATTATTCATACTTCAAGAGCAAATCAATTATCCACCCTTCACTTTTAATCCTTAGTCAAACTCACTCCGGATTATACCCGAAGTTGTCAAGCTCGCGCTTCGAACTGCGCCAGTCCTTGTCCACCTTCACGAAGGTTTCAAGGTAAACGGGCTTGCCGAAAAAGCGCTCAAGAGCCTTGCGCGCCTCTGTGCTCATCTTCTTCAGGGCCACGCCCCGGTGCCCTATGATGATGCCTTTCTGCGAGTCGCGCTCGACATATATCACTGCGTTGATGTGTATGTGGCGGTCGTCCTCCTTAAAGCTCTCCACCGTCACCTCGACCGAGTAAGGTATTTCCTTGTCGTAATAGAGAAGGATTTTCTCCCTTATTATCTCGCTTACGAAGAAGCGCGCTGGCTTGTCGGTAAGCTGGTCTTTGTCGAAATACGGCGGCGAGTCGGGCAACAGCTCCTTTATCCGCTTCAGGAGGATGTCCGTGCCAAACTTGTTTTTGGCCGAGATTGGCAGGATTTCGGCATCGGGCAGCAGCGTGTGCCACTTCTCCACAAGCTCGCCAAGCTTCGTCTGGTCGCTCTCGTCAATCTTGTTGATGAGCAACAGCACAGGGATGGTCATCTTCCTCACCTTATCAAGGAAGTCCATGTTCTTCTCCGGGTTCTCCACAACGTCTGTGACGTAAAGCAACACGTCGGCATCCTTCAGCGCCGACTCCGAGAAAGCCAGCATCGACTCCTGCAGCTTGTAGTTGGGCTTGAGCACTCCGGGCGTGTCCGAGAACACTATCTGCATGTCGTCAGTGTTCACTATGCCCATAATCCTGTGGCGCGTGGTCTGCGCCTTGAACGTGGCAATGCTTATACGCTCGCCCACAAGCCGGTTCATCAGTGTCGACTTGCCCACATTGGGGTTGCCAACTATGTTCACAAATCCTGCCTTGTGCATATGTTTCTTTTTGTTTCAGGCCGTCCGCAGGCTCATCCTGCGGCATCGGCAACCATCAAGTTTGCAAATATACGGATTTTTTTCGGTACCGCAAGCGTTTGCATCAGGCACCGGGCCGAAATGCCGACAAAAAGATGTTAAAAAGAGAAAGGTGGCCTTTTGGTCCGCGAAAGAAGGCCTTTTAGAGGCTGATATGCCACCTTTCAGACGATAAAAGGCCGCAAAACCATGAACGGCATGGTTTTTGCGGCCTTTGCCTTTCAAGCGAGGGCTATGCGCCCCGCCCGTTTATTGCTCCACAAGACTCTGTTTTTTCTTTGCAGATACCTGGAGAGCCTTGCCTTGAGACATTTGGAATGCGCCCTTGGCCTTAGCATTAGGCGTAGCCTTGCGTACAGGCATACCGTTGACAGTCTTCGCCTTCTTGGCCGCATTTTCAGGCTCGGCCGGAGTAGTGAACTTCACCTTCGCCAGCGGCCCCCATTCGTCGTTTTTGTTCTTAGCGATTGAATATGCTATGTATTCGGTGTTGGGGTCGGCGTTCCAATATGCCACATCTACACCAAACTGGTTCCAATTCGGATCCATCGGGTTGTCGGCCTTCAGGTAGTTCAATATGTATTCCTCGTCTTCAGCATCTGGAGTATTGTTTTCTATGAGCATGTCACGGTGCATTGCTACCTGGTCGTTGGGGGTATAAGTCACTACCTGGTAATATGCGTCGTTGCTGATTCCGAACTCGCCAATCTCGATAGTCATCTCGGCAACGCCTTCGCCGCCAACATTTTCAGTCTTGACAGGCACTATAAGCATGTCGGCGTATGTGCCGTTAACATCCCATGCCTGTACGTATACCTCGTATTCGGTGCCGGGGTCGTTTCTCTCCCAGGTAAAAGTTTGCTCGCCTACACCATTGAAGCCCATACCCTTGATGTAGTCGCCCATGCTGTTGAAGCCGAACATCGAGCCTACCATCTCAAAATTCTCTTCGGCCGTCCCTGCAGGGAACTGCAGCGCCGCATAACCGGCCACGCCAGAAGCCGGCGTGAAATGTATGGTTATTGCGTCTTTGGTTGCAGTCAATATCTCGTAATCAATGCTGCAGTCGCCTACCAAAGGCTTCTTCGGAGCAGTGAAGTCGACCCTATTGGCACCACAAGGCGTGCCGTACATGTCATAGCCAAGAGTGATGATGCTGTACTCGACGCCTGACTGGAACTCATAACCGCTCATATTGGCGGCTGTGAAATCTTGCCAATACAGTTCCAAACCACTTTGGTCGAGATAGCTGGCTATGGCAGTTTCGGAGCCAAGCATATCTGCCCTGTTTTTCGGAAGGCAGTCTATTTTGAACGCCTCACATCCCGGTGTGCGTGTAATCTTCACTTGTATCACATCCTCTTCATTTTCACCGCCACCTTCAACATAGCCAAGGTATTCTATGTCGGCGGCAATGCGGCCTTCAACCTGTGCGAACCAGATGCTGTCCACACGCTCGGCCAGATAACTCTTCGTGTTACCTGACTTGTCAGTGATTAATACACGGTTGGGATTTGTCTGCGCAAAGAGCGACATTGTGCCGAGAAGGCACATTATGAATAAAGAAAAAAGTTTTTTCATTGTTTTACGAATTTGATGTTGCTGTTACCTACTTTGAATATATATACGCCGTGATTCAGGCCGCTCACGCTGATGGGCGTGCCGTCCCATTTGTCAAAGGCCATCACTGACGAACCGTCGATGCCGTAGACAGAAGCCCTGGCCACACGACCCTGCGGCCAACCGTCAACGCCCAAGAAGCCGTTGCGGTAGTACGCCTTAAGGCTGTTGTCTTCGCTCACTACGGTTCCGATGCCTGAAGAAAGTCCTTCAAACACGATTTTCCTTACAGAGCCGTAAACGAACGGGGTCGCCCCTTTACTTGTACTCACGGTGAAGTTGCTGTCGCCAAACGTCAGCTTGCCGATGTCAGACATGGCAAACGTCTGCTTCGCGGAACCGTCGGACATATATATGACGAGACTCTCGTCGTCAGCCATTGACGGCAGTGCGAGCATAGCGAAGCACACTGCTAAAAGTTTCTTTTTCATTCGTTTGTATATTTATTATTTTAACCTTATTGATTGCCGCGCCGAAGCGCGGCAACCGACTTTACCGGACAACGACCTTGCGTGCCGGCTGTCCTTCTTTCTTTACGATGTATATGCCGCGCGGCAGCGCGCCCTCGGGCATACGGCGGCCTTGCAGGTCGTATATGGCCTCGCGTCCGTCGCCGGCCTGCGTCTCAGGCGCCGTGATGCCAGAAGTTCCGAGCTGTACGATATACTCGTCAGACAGGCTCGACTCTTCAGAGCCGTTCACGCCCTTGACCGCGAAGCCGTACAACTTGTTTTCGTCAAGGTTCTCAAAGGTAAATGTTGTCTTGCCGCCGGTAGACACTCCGTTGTATCCGCTTACCGGTGTGCTTACTATATCGCTGCACTCGGTGTAAACATCATCAATCACAACATAGCCGTTGGCACGTTCGAACACCAGCCTCAGCATTCCTTCCTGGCCTACCTGCACGTTAAGTACGGTGCCGGTTGTCGGCGCATCGAGGGTAGCCAGGGTGCTCCATGCCGAGCCGTCGCTTAATTCCACTCTGATTTTGTTTCCACCCACGCTTGAGCGGCACCAAAATGAAAGGTTCTCGATACGTGTTGAAGGATAAGCCACAACGAGATAGCTCGCATCTTCAGACATACGCATAGCCGGAGCGGCCTCGCCATACCAGCCTATCGAGCTGTTGTACTGCGTGCAGTTTGTGCTCCAAGCCCCGGGCATTCCGTCGGCTTTGTCTGTGAAGTCATACCCCTTGGCTGCTTCCTGCTTTACGTAGTCATGGCTGGCCAATGTTATCAGGTAATCGTCTGCCATATCCATCTCGTTCCACGTAGCCGTGAATCCCGTAGGTGTCACGTCAGTGACAGCAAGACCTGTAGGCGAACTCTTGACAAAGGCAAGCTCGTTGGTCGTGACGCTTATTGTTGCGGGATAAGACGTATACTCGGATGACTTATACTTCAATTCTACGTTGTAGGTCGTAGAAGCCTCGATGCCTGTGACGGTATATGTACCCACATTGCCAATGTTAAGACTGTTGTATCCGGGCACAGCTTCAAAACCTCCCTGGCCGTTGTCTTTCTGCAAGGTAAGCAGGTAATCGACGCCATCGGTCTTGTCCCATTCCAAAGTGAAATTGTCATCTCCGAGCTCAGCCACGGCAAGGCCGGAAGGAGCCGGAAGCTGATAATCAGCGCCAAACAACGACAGGCGTATGTTGCCGTCTTCTTCCACAATGTCGTAAACCCTCACCATCTGTTTGTTCCACCATGAAGAAAGTTCTATTTCATCAACGCCATTCGCGCCGGGGAAGGGATCGCCAGCGTAAGAGGCGGGACCAGGCATGCCGTCAGCCTCAACAATGTCAACCATCTGATGCTCCGTGTCGTTGTTCACAACATTGTCAAACCACGCATCTTCATCCATGTCGATGTGCCACAGCAGCAATCCATGACCGGGCAGATAAGCGTCCCACCCCTCCTGCTGGCGGTTCTCAAAGATGTAGTACTCGTTTTCATTACGTGGCGACTTTATCCTGTATGCCTTGTTGCTGTCGCTGAGTTTGGGCAGGGTCAGCGTTTCGTCAACCGCCGTTGTCAGGTCGGTGTATTCGAGCCAACCAAGCTCTGCACGCTCGAATGCCGAGAAAAGCGGAGGAGTGTGCATGTTGTTGTTGTACGAGCCTGAAGCCATAGTGTCCCACTCTCCCGGGTCTACCTGGGCGTACATTGCGTAAGAATCAGTGGCATAGTGATCGGCAAGGCCAAGAACATGGCCAAACTCATGCACAAACGTACCGATTCCGGTTATGTTGTCGTCCTTGCCGTTTATCTCGTTTCCGCACGAATAACGGTCAACCCGGACTCCGTCAAGCTCCAACTTTGTGCCATACCCCTGCAACAGGTAGTAAGAATGCGGCCATATATAATCGGCGACACCCGTATCGGCTTCTCCGTATCCGGCATAGAAGAAGTAGATGTTGTCTACATATCCGTCCCCGTCGGCGTCATATTGTGAGAAATCAACTTCATTGTCAAGCTTCTCGCACGCATCGACTATGGCTTCGTTAAACTTGACATCCGTATTACCACTACCCATGTTCTCGCCGTAGAACCTATAAGACTGTGACAGCGTTACCGGGCCTACAACGTCGAACTCCGGCTGGAACTTACCGAATGATGAAGCGATATAGAAATCACGCACACTGCCGTTGGCGCCGTTCTCATAAGTAAAACCTTCCTCATTGAGCATCCTCGTAAAAAGCTCTTTCGGATTGTCTATACTGAATTGGGCGTCGGGGAAATCCATAAGTATCACAAGGCACTTCTGCTTGCCCGTAGCCGGAAAGTCGTTTATGCGCACCCTGGTCTGCTTGACATTGTATTTGCCAACCTTGGCCTTCTCCGCCGTTGTCCGGATCATGGCCTCGACATCAAGGTTTCCGATGTAGGTTTTAGCATTGGCATCCCTCATGCCGGCTTCTGTTGCGACAATGCCGCTGCCAACTATGTTGCCATTGTTCAACTTGGCGTACTCGTATGCGCCGGTGGCCGCGTTATGGAACAGTGGAACACCGTCGCTTGTATACACCATGTGTCCGCGTTCGTCGCCCCTGACAACGATTGTCAACATGGTGCCGTCAGGCTGACGTACCTGTCTCGGACGCGGATCCGCCGGTACTGCTGACGCCGTCAGCGGGAAATAAGCGGCCAAAAATACCGCCGCAAGTATATGTTTTATCTTCATATTCTCATTTTTAATATACAACAATATGTGTCCCACACGGACAGTTCGCCGCCTTAACCGACAGGAACACATATCAGGCATTACGGTCTCACTTTATAACAAACTTCTTGACACAAGTGCCCTTGTCCGTATTGGCCTTTGCCATGTAAACACCCGGATTGAGGACTGACAAGTCGCACTTATAACTGTTACCGCCAGCCTTTGCATGGAACACAGCCGCACCCGAAACAGTGTAGACCGTGACATCTTCAAGCTTGGTAGAACTTGTCTCAACTGACAGCTCCGTACCTTTAACGCTGATGCTTGCCCCTGAACCGTTGTCACCGACCTGCGGCGCGCTCAATCCTGCGGGAACATCGCTGACGTATGTACGGATAGCCGGTGTACCAAGTCCGTAAGCTGACCAGTCAAGGGCACGAATGCCGTCTGTAGTTGCATAGAGGAAATACATCTGGTTGGGCATCTTCAAATCAGTGGATATACCGCGACCGTTAAACGATACAGACACCATGTAATCGCCCGGCTCCAGATAGAGAGGCTCTTCCA
Organism: uncultured Prevotella sp.; assembly: GCA_900554545.1. Taxonomy (GTDB): domain Bacteria; phylum Bacteroidota; class Bacteroidia; order Bacteroidales; family Bacteroidaceae; genus Prevotella. The sequence goes on from USHW01000018.1 coordinate 20,567, forward strand.
GTGAATAGTAATGCTTACCGCGGCCTTCACCACGCTTGAACGTTTCGAAACATACCTGATCGCCCATGCTGTACTCCTTTACTATTACAGGCTGGCTTTCATCTACATCAACCGGGTCGCTCTCCGCGTCCCATTTATATATATATACGCTGGAACTTTCTCCTTCGTTCTTTCCGAAACTTGCGGAAATAGAGTCAAGCATGACGGGATTCGAAACATGGAAAGATACCGCATAAAGAGATATCGCCGAAATCTCGTCATAACCGAGGGCGTATTTGTCAACGTACATCGCCGGGGTTGCATGGTCATAAGCGAACTCATGCTCTGTTATGGTCACTTCTTCTGTCGCAACGTTGTCCGACGGATCTTCGTCTTCGGCGCCGTCCAAAGCAACAGATGCTTCAAATGACGACTTTGCCGTAGGCAGCTCCATGTCGCCAGCCATGGTGACTGATACTTCAACACTGTCTTTCGAAGCCAGGTCGGAAAACTCCGCAGTGCCAATATCGGCGCCACCCAATGTGAAGGTGACTTTACCCGAGACCGTCTCGCTGCCAAGGTTGGCAACCTGAGCCTTGATTGGCATACCGTCAACAAGCATCATGGGCAGATAGCTCGGCAAAGCCTTCGGGAAACTGACTTTGACATCGTAAGAAGTTCCAGCAGCCTTGTTTGGCATAATGGGTTCTGCTGGCTGGGCACTGGCTCCAAGGCATAACGCCGCACCAAGGAACAAACAAATATGTCTTTTCATGAATAAGCGTTTAAATTATCTCATTAATGTCTTGTCTTTGAAAAATCGGCTGGCGCGCAAAAAAGTACGCCAACCGATTTAAAGGATATATAATCTTTATTGCTGAAAAGAAAGATATAAGACTTGTTTACTTAACAACGAACTTCATAACCTCTGTTCCGGCCTTCGTGGCAACCCTTGCGAAATAAACGCCCGGGGTATAGCTTGAGACGTTGCAAGAGAATGTTCCACCATTGACTTCAGAGGTGCACATCAGTGTGCCGGAAGCCGAATAGACAGACACGCCTGTTATCTCGTCGTTGCCCGAAGTGATGTAAAGCGTCTCGCTTGCGGGGTTAGGATAGAGCCTGAGTGTCGCGCCGGTAGCGTCTACCGAACCGATGGAACTTCCTATTTCGTCAGACAGCAGCGCGCGTATTGCCAATGTGCCAAGGCCCTGTCCAGAATTGTCAGCAGCGAACCTTGTGTTGCCGTAGTCGAACAAAGCGTAACACATGCCGGGATCCTTCTTGTCAACAGCCAAAGGCCAGTTGGTGGGAACCTTGACAGACATTATGTAGTCACCAGCCGCAAGGTCAAGCACCTTGTCAAACATGTACTCCGTCTGTGAAGAACCTACGCCGTATTCCTTGACTACGTTGAGAGTGTACAGAGGATCGTCCAACGGGAAGTAACCGTCTGCGTCAGGCACGGGATTCCACTTGTAGACGCTCAGTACAACGTCTTCCATCTCCTGCTCTACGGCCCATCCCACTGACATACCTGCAATCTTGGTGTCATAGTTGAAATGGAATACGATACCCATCTCAAGTTCGCCGCCGTTGCCTACTGCGCCTACGTCCGGGTTGTTAGGCTGGTTGCCATAATATACGCCATCAGGAATCTGGTCGTAAGCCATTTCGTTCTTGGTCATCATGACGTTGAACTTCTGGTTGTTGTTGTAAAGATTGCCTTCGGCTTCGCCTTCCACATTCGCGAATATGTCAAGAGCCATTGAAGTTCCTTCTTCGCCGTTCAGGGTTACAGGAACGACAACGTCAACAGTGTCATTAACTGCAACGTCAGTGAACGTTCCCTGGCCGATGAGTTCGCCGTCAACCGTTACGTCTATCGTACCAGAAACCGGTGTTGAGCCGACGTTGGAAACAGGAACTGTAGCCTCAAACTCACCGCCCTGTGATACCGGAACTCTTGTAGGCATGTGCGACGGAGCGTTAATCTTGACATCTTTCTCTACAACCTCGCTTACAATTGCGTTGCGCAGATAGAACGGATAGGTTGTGTTTACCCAGCCTGTCATCTGGAAGCCCAGCTGATAGAGACCGTCCTTGTCGACCGTGAAGTCAACATATTTCTCTGCGAAGATCTCTTCCGAATAGTCGTCAACAATATTTGCGATTTCCTTCCATCCGGTAAAGTCCGAGCCGTTTTCGCCCACGATGATCTTATAGTCATCACCAAGGAGTATTCCCAGATAGTTCATACCGGCCCTGCGGTTGTAGGTTATGCGGTAGGTCTTGCCTGCCTTCAGCTGAATGCCGCGTGAAACAAACGGGTTGTCCGCGTTCAGGCACTGCCATCCGCCGACTGTCGAGTTGTACAGCCAGCTGTTGGCGTCATACCACCAATAACGGCCGCCCTCAGAGTTAGTAAAGTCGGAAATGAACGGGAGTTCAGCTTCTTCAAAGTTTATGAACGAGCTGTATCCGCTGTTGTTGGATGTGTTGGTCTCGGCTACGCCCGCCTTTGACATCACGTACGTCGCATCGACTGTGATTGAGTATGTGCCGGGAAGCAGTTCATAGTCTTTGGGCATATTCATTGTGACAACGGCCTTACCGCCTACCTCAACAGGTACAGTATAGCTCTCTGACACGAACTCTTCGTTCATCCTTGTTGCAGTAAGGTTGAAGGATTCTATCGGAGCAATGCCGATGTTTCTTACTTCCACCTGGATGTCAAAGTCTGTCATGTTGGTGCTCGACATCGGCAGAATAACCTTGTCAATCACAAGGTCTGGTGCACCGGTGTTGGAGCCTGCGTATATCTTGAACCACGTGATGTCGGTGCAGACATAACTCTCTTCGGCTTGCGCGTCTGTGTAGAATCCGAAGTAATAGTCGCCTTTTTCCTTGATTTCAACTTCCACCGCACCGTTTGTTGTTCCGGCAGGATAGTCTTCGAACTTCTTGATTAATGTCATTTCTTCCGGGTTGTTGCTCTGTCCATAAAGCAGGGAGAAGTTGTCGCCCGGGTCGCCTGCATTCGAACCGTACTTAAGCTCGATGGTGTATATTCCCGGTTCCATTGATACCGGCGCAGCCATTATCATGTAGTCGTCATGAGCATTGTAGCTGTCAGCCTTGTAAAATTCGGGACTGTTCGACAGCTGGTTAACCCTCCATGTTACGTTGTCGCCGTCAGCGTCTATCATGTTCCATTCAGCAGGGTCGTCTTTGTCCTTGAAGTCGCATTCGTAAGGAAGATCCCTCGACGTGCTCCTGTTCTCGACAATCCTCTCAACCATATTGTCTTCCATGACCAGAGCCTCGCCTACGCCCTGCACCTTGACTACGATTGTGTGCTGGCCCTCCGCTGAGAGGTCGGCCGGAGTTTTGAATGTGTACTTGTACACTTCCTGCATGTTGCCCTTTATGACAGCATCAGACGTCTCTTCAACAAACGGGCTGCCGTCTATGCTGTAACTTGCCACGAATCCCTTGCAGTCGGCATCGCCGGAATTGTTAAGAGTAAATGACACGGTCTCCGCATCTGTAAGCTTCCCGCTTCCGGGCTCGCTCGAGCGCTTTATATGAAGGTCAACATCCGAGTTGGCCGTCAATATCGACATGTCATGCTTACCTGACGGGTCGCTATAAACTCCTACATCGAAAGTGTACTCATATCCGCTTACGAAAGTCATGTTATGCTCGTGCGAGTCGCTCATGACGTACACGACGTACACCGCTCCATCGTCCGGGTCGGGGTTCGTCACGAGGAAATCATAAGTGCCTGCGTCAATGTCTTCCACAGTAGTTGTGTTGGCCATCGCGAAACCGGAGGTAGTGGTGGCTCCCTTCGGGATTATTATCTCGCACTCCCCAAAGGCTTGCACAACGGGCATAAGCTCGTCCATTACCGCATGCTCTATGGTGCAGTCCTTGTCAAGCCATATTGAATAGCCGTCATTGTCATTCCAGGTCTCGCCTACCTTCAATATTATGCGTGCCTTGCCGTCGGGAATGTCGGCGCGTCTCTTTCCCACAAGCCTCACCTGCAGTTTTTTCGCCTCTGCCGCTATTCCGGAAAAGTTTTCAAAAGGAAGGGTATTGGCCTCTCTTACATTGACATTGGAGCCAATACTATTGACAACTACAGGAGAAAAATATCCATCCGAAGCCTGCTTGTCTACCTGGCTATAGGGGGGGGGTAGACGGAACTGAAGGTTCTTTTCCACTCAACTCATAGAGCGGAGGAGGAGATACCACCTGGGCAAAAGAAGAAAGCCCAAAGAACACACACAAGAATAAGAATAAGTGCTTCATAGTGTTTAAAGAATTAATTAAAAATATTTGTGAAATTAAAACAACGATGCAATTATAGCACTAAAAGCCAAATTTACAAAATTTTCCATGTTAAAATATACAATATTTGCGATTTTAGGCAAATATTTAACGTTCTTAAAGTAAAAACGCCCTTGAAATTACAAGTGTAAAAACAACAATTGAAGTCATGGGCTACGCGTCGATGTGTGCGTTAACAATTATTCAGACATAAAGCCATAAGACCGGTTGCATGCACCGGCAAAGAGGGCATGCAAACCTCAAAGGTGGCCTTTCACGTTGTAAAAGGCCACCTTCAAGCATGCAAAAGACGGCCTTTCGCGTTGCAAAAGGCCGTCTTTTGAAAAACCGCTGACAACCGGCCGGCAGCAATGCGCCGTCAGTCCTTCAGCGAATAAGTCACAGTCGAGACCACGCGCAGCTTTTTTATATAAGGTGTATTGCCGTCGCGGTCGGTTATGGTGAACTGCCCCTGGCCGGCCTCGAGTATTTTCCCAAGCTCGCTCTGGCTGTTCTCGGCAAACTGCCGCGCCGTCTGCTCGGCGTTCTTGATGGCCTCCTGCATCATCTTGGGCTTCATCTGCTGGAACGATACGTACTCGTACACTACTCCGTTGCCGTAACCGCCGTCGACCACGGCCACGCCCTGCTTCAGCAGTTCGCCCTGACGGGCTATTATCGAGCGCACAAGCTTCACGTTGCGCGAGGTCACCGTGACCGTTGACGTTATGTTGTAACGGTAGTCATGGTTCTGCACTCCGTACCGCTCGGCGTTCATGTCGACCACGACTGGCGCGTTGACGCTTATCTCCGCGTCCTTCACACCGTTTTGCTTCAAGAACTCCTTTACCTTGGCCGTAGTGCTGTTGATACGCGTGTAAAGCGAGGGAAGGTCGTCGCCGATTTCCTTCGTCAGTATCGGCCATGTCACCTTGTCGGCCTCGACCTCGCGTTCCGAAAGGCCCTTGACCGTAACCTTGCGGTCCTTGCCCGAGAAACCGTCAAGCCCAGACTTTACGCACAGCCCCAAAACGATAATGCCTACGGCTATGATTGCCGCCTCCTTAATCCTGCTCATAGTGGTGATGTTATTGGTTTACGGCGTAAAGTTATGAAAAAACGGCCGTACCGCAAGCGCACACCTGAAAAAAAACACACATTGGAGGCTTGCGAAACGAAATAAAGGGCACGATTCAGGACATTCGGAATGCGGCCACATACGGGCTGGCGGACGGGCGTTAGGGGCGCGGACCCCGTTAATGCGCACACGTGGCTGACGGCGAGAGCGCAGCCTGTAACAGACGGAGAAATGTACCCCGCCTGTGGACGTACTCCTACAGGCGGGTGTACAAACCGCCAACCGGCACGGCATGGCCAGCGTAAATTCAGGCCTTGGCAGCCGGCCAAAGGTCAGCCACGCGTCATTTCACGGCATATTTCTTTCCACCCTTGATATAGATACCCTTGGGAAGGCCGTCAAGACTGCCGTCGGCGCGGACAAGTCTTCCGTCAACAGAGTACACGGCCTTGCCTTCCACGGTGTCTGCTCCGTCTTCAACATTGCTTATGCCTGAAGGCACGCCCTCCTCTATTGTCACATTGGATATTTGCAGGTATGACATCTGGCTGGCCGGATACTGGCTTACAAGGTGCAGCCCGACGCAGTGGACACCGTCAATGCCGGCCGGAAGAGCCACCTCGTAGTCTGCATACAGCCAATTGTCACCGGCTTCATTGAGCACAGGCTTGAAAGTGATGTCTGCAAACTTCTCATGCTGCTGGTACAGGTTGTTGCTGCCGAAAGTAAGCTCCATGTTCTCGTCTGACACGCAACGCACCTTCAGCTTCATGCGGTACGACTTGCCGGCCTCGAACTTCATAGGCGGCGTAACGAGCCATTCGTCAGCGTCGTTGCCCGCGTCTTCGATGCCGCTGTTGACTATGTATTCGGCACAAGGAGTGTTGTCACGGAACTGATAGTACCCCCACTCCGACGAGAACAGCCACGAGAACGTGTCGTCGTTGCCGTCATAAGTCATCCACTGGTTCTCGAAATATGTCAGGTTGGAGAAGTCCTGTGTCACAGGCATTGCCATTGCCGCGCCCAACACGTAGGAATAAGGCACGCTGGCCGGAGTTTCGCCGTATGCGTTGCACGCATAGATGACATAGGAGTAGCGCCCCAGACGGGCAAAATCCTTGTCGGTGAACGATGTCTCGGCAAGTCCTTCGGCTACAATCTTGTTGTCAGGCTGGCGCACAACCTTGTACGTAACACCTTCCTCGGAGAAGTATCCGCCATTGAAGCCTTCGGTAGGAGCCGTCCATGTCAGCATTGCCGAAGCGCAGCCGTCGCCCACAGAGAATGTCATGTCGGTTACGGCCCCTGGCCTGTCGTTGCCCACAAAGGCATTTGCACGCGCCTTGCCTCCGTTGCCGGCCTCGTTGGTGGCATACACCACGTATGCACATTCGCCGCCTTCAGTCAAGCCGCTGTCCTCATAGCCTGTGGCATCCGCCGGCAGCGTGGCTATCTTCTCTCCGTTGCGCTCAACCACATAGCCTGTCAACCGGCCGCCAAGCTCATCTCCTCCGAAAGTCGTAGTGGGTGCCGTCCAGCTAAGTTTGGCCGTCAATGCGCCCTTCTCTCCAGGAACGGCTGTGAAACCGGAAGGTGCAGCCGGGGCGTCATCGCCGCCCTCGGCAAACGGTATGTAAAGAGCCTGTATTGACGAATTGATGCCTATCTTGCCGAGATTGTCAACCGTAACAGGGGTTGACTTCAGGTCAATGCGCAGCATATAAGTCTCTTTTGCTCCGTCATAATCATACGAGTTCGCCGCCCAATACAGCAAACCAGTAGAATGGTCGAACTCCATTGCCTGATTGCCCATCATTCCACCGTAGCCCGTCTCCGCAACAGTCTCGAGCGAGCCGTCTTCCGTATTGATTTTGTAAATCACTCCGTCCGAGGCTCCAACACCGTAAATGGCGCCGTCCATGTCGGCCGCTATCACGCCGAGCGTTTTCTGCAATACGGCTTTTTTAGAAAGCGTCCCGTCCTCAAGGTTCACTTTGTAGAGAGCCGACTCGCCCTGGTTGAAACCCAAAACATACATTGTTTCCGAACTATAATCGTATGTCATGCCTTGTGTCTTGAAAGACGAGCCCATCTCTTCAAGCCCCTTTGTGCCAAGCTCGGTGTGGCGTCCGGTAGTAAGGTCGTACGAAATGAAGTTGCCGTTCAGTGTTCCCATATACGCATCGTACTCATATTCGTATGCGTAAAAGACATCATCTACGGCCGCGCCGGAGTAAATGCTCATCTGGTCGCCGTAAGGATAAATCAACTCGGCCTCGTCAAGCTGGTCGAGATAAAATGTACTGAAACCGTAAGCACTTGAAGGGAAAGCATAATTGTTGTTGAAATAGCAATAGACCTTACGGTGGGGAGGAGACACCGTATTGCCTTCTGTGGCATACGCGGATACGCTTAGGCCGGCAAGCAACAGTGCCGCAAAAGCTGTAGATAAATAATTCTTCATAACGGATGATTTTTAAAAGTTAACGATTAATATTTCATTTAACGACAATCTTCTGCACAATGTCGCCGCAGCTGACGATGTAAACCCCGCTGCCCGGCCTGCACTCGACGGTCTTGAACTTCGACCTTGCCACAATACGCCCGTCAGCAGAAGAGATGCAAACGTCAAGACCTTCAGGATTTTCAACACTGACAAGCCCGCCTGCCACGCTAACACAAGGCTTCACGCCGCCTTCAACAGCACCTATGCCAGTACTTTCAGCCTTGAAGTCGAAAGTTATAACTCCGTTCTCCTCGCGTATGTTCGTAATCGGACAATCAACGGCCGCAGCTGTCGTATGCCAGAATGCGGCAGGAAGCGACGTGTCGGTGAACTGCGTATTGCCAGACACTCCCGGGAACGGGTCGCCATCTTCAGTTCCCTGCGAAGCGATATTGTCGGCCGGGACCAAGGCCACATGCTCGTAACCCGACGATGTTGTATTGACATGGTTGCTAGCCCAAATCGACTTGTCGTAATGAATGTGTGACACAATAAGCCCATGACCGCCAAGCCCCTTGTCCCAACCTGTCTGCTGGCGGTTCTCAAGGGTGTAGTATTCGTTTCTGTCTGTACCGCAGACGATGAAATAAGCCTCGTTTGTTTCAGATAACGGGTTGAGGGTAAGGCCTGTGGCTGGCTTGTCAAGTACCACAGGTTCAAGCCACCCTACAGTATATTTGTCCATCGCCGTATATCCGGCAGGTGTCCTGCTGTCGTCGTTATAAAGTCCAACATCCATGACATCCCATGTGAGCATTCCTTGCATTCCTGAATATACCGGATCGTAAATGTCGGGCAATCCGAGTATATGGCTGAACTCATGGCAGAAAGTTCCTATCCCGTCAATCATTTCGCCAGTACTGCCCCTGAGCTCGCTGGAGCATGCCGACTGTGACAGATACAGACCGTCATAAGTGTCCCAGCTATAATAAGTAAGGTCTACCGACTGCGGCCATACTGTATCTCCGCCTCCACCCTGCGCCTGGCCGTATCCCGCATATATCACGAAAACAAAATCCACCATTCCGTCTCCGTTATAATCGTATTTCGAGAAATCTACGCCTGCATTTGCGTCGGCGGCTTTACAAGCGTCAATCATTAGGTCTATAGCCACCTCGTCCCTAGCATAATAACTCGTTTCATGAGGAAGTTCCACCGGCCCCACAATGTCAAACGAGGGTACGAACTTTCCGCCTGACTGCGCAACGAAATAGTCCCTTATGCTGCCTGACGAATACTCGCCCGAGTAATTCTCTTCATTTGCCATATTATTATATATGTCGGATATGTCATCTCGTGAAAACTTCTTGTCTGTAAACTCGGCCAAGATTATGATACCGTGGATTTCACCTGTCGTAGGGAATGTCCTCTCCACCTCACCCGGCATACCTGCTCCATCTACATAGGCCTTGGCCTTGCGCTTGACTACATACTCACGCGTCAGACTTTCAATAATCGGCGTCCGGTCAATCGCTTTCACATATTCCGTCTCCTGTGCCGAACGCGCATTTTGCCCATGCGCTGCCAATCCCGTAGGCAGCACATTCCCGTCAGAAGAAACTTCCGCATACCTAAGCACGCGTTTGCCATCCGGCAACAAGACAAAACCGTCTTCACTCAAATAATAATGTAAATGCTCATCCCCATGCAGACTGACGTTTATCACGGTGCCGTCTGGTTGACGGTAAGCAATCTTACCCGGACGAGCCGGAGCAGCCATCCCTGCACACACTGCGAGCAACAACAAGCTTAATGTGAAAAAGTGTCGAATATTCAAATGCATAACAAAAAGATTTATAAGGAACAACAACGTTTGATTGCAAATCTATAAAAATATAGCAAGTAAAGCAAGCAAGAGGGCTTTCAGCTTTTTACCATTCTAGAAATGTTATAAAAAAACCGCGGATTTTGTTATCATATGGACTTGTTTGTTTACCATTTTCATTATTTTTGCAGATAACAACAATTTAATGGAATGACAATATTAAAGACATACGTGTACAAGAATTCAATGTACATACGCATTATTTCAGCCTTCCTTTTATTCGCCGTGTCATATAGCGTTAAAGCGGCTATCGAGGCGGGCACCGAGGCTGAAAAGCTGAAAGCCATGGCTGACAGATATTACGACGAAGGCATGTACCCGCTCGCACTGACATATTACACAAAAGGAATGGAAACTGCGGAAAGCGAAAAAGACAAGCGTACGGAAATGGAATGTATCGGCAACATCGCAAACATCTACGAAACATTGGGCGACTATGAGTCGAACTTGTTTTACCTCCTCAAAGGGTACAAGATGTCGAAAAACTTGGATGACAGCGACTTGAAGAACAAATACTTAATAAATATAGTATCGGCATACTGCCATCTCGGCGATGTTGGCAGGGCAAAATATTTTTTCAATATAGCGGAAAAAGCCACAGGAAGCAAGAACGAGCGGCGTTACAAATACTTCATAATGTACAACAAGGCACGGATAATGTGCGCCGAAGGAAGATACAAGGATGCGGTGGAACAGCATTTCAGGACACTAAGATATGCCGAACAAAACGGACTTGACGGCATATATGCCCTGTACCAGAAGGGCGAGATAGGCAATATACGCATAAAACAGGGACTGTACAAGGAGGCTATTGAATGCGGCAACGAATGCAAGGCTGCTTCGGTCCTGGCTGGCAATACGGAAATGTTGGTAAACTCCTACAGCATCCTGTCAAAAGCCTATGAAGGTATCGGCGCCACGGATTCCGCCAGGAAATACCGCAGCCTCTATCTTGAAATGTCCGACTCAATATTCCACGCACAGGGAATGAACAAGGCAAAAGGACAGCTAAAAGAATACGAATCAAGGAAAAACGATGAGAAAATAAGCCTGCTGACATCACGAATAAGCATACAGACGCTCGTCATAATCCTTATTTCAAGCCTTTTCGCCATATCCGTCATGCTCGTCATCATGCTCGTAAACAAAAACCGCAACCTGAGAAACGTGCAAAGACTGCTCATCGCAAGGAACAATGACCTGATGAAATCAGACAAAGACAACAGCGTGCTCATGTCGGCCTACGGGGAAGAACCGGCCGCAGACGAAGAAGGATGGGAAGAGGCCGACGACTGCCAGGAAATAACCCCTGAACAAGCCAACGCCCTGCTTGGCAAAATAATCAGCCTGACAAACGACACAAAGATTATATCGAACCCCGACTTGAGCCTAAAAACGATTGCCGACATGGCCGGCTCGAACACAAAATACGTGTCGTTTGTAATAAACAAGACGTACAACAAGAATTTCAGGACGTTCATCAACGAGAAAAGAATCAGGGAGGCATGCAAGATGTTGGCCGACCAAGAGCATTACGGCAACATGACGATACAGGCCATTTATGAAGAAGTGGGCTACACCAACGCCGTAAGTTTCATAAGGGCTTTCAAGAAAGTAAACGGTATGACACCGGCCATGTACAAGAAACTTGCTGCAAAAAACAGCTGAAGGAAGACAATGCCGCACAGCCACTTGCAATAACAAGCGAAGCCGCACCGTTAATACACGGTGCGGCTTCGCTTGTTATAATCATTACAAGAATGGTATTTCACTTTACAGCTGCGGCTTCAGTACCGTCATAAGCCCATGTGTAATATGAGGCTCCATGTACGAAGCCGGCTCCGAACGCGGTCAGGATGAGGTTGTCTCCCTTCTTGAGCAGATGCTCGTTCTCCCATAATGCGAGCGGAATGGTAGCCGCACTGGTGTTGCCGAAATGCTCGATGTTGACCATCACCTTGTCCATCGTAAGGTCGAGGCGCTTTGCAACGGCCTCTATTATACGGATGTTGGCCTGGTGGGGGACAACGAAACGGATGTTGTCCTTGTTCAGTCCGTTGCGTTCTGCGATAAGTGCGCAGTCGTCGCTCATGCTCGTCACCGCGTAGCGGAACACCGTCCGGCCCTCCTGGTAGAGGTAATGCAGACGGTGGTCGACGGTGAAATGCGACGGAGGACATACCGAACCGCCGGCCTTTAGATGCAGGAAGGGCAGCCCCTTGCCGTCGGCACGGAAGAAAGAATCCTTTACTCCTACGCCCTCTTCGGTGGTTCCCTCCATCAGGACGGCAGCCGCGCCGTCACCGAACAACGCGCATGTGCTGCGGTCTTTGTAGTCGACGACAGACGACATCTTGTCGGCTCCTATTACGATGATTTTCTTGTAACGTCCGCTTTGTATCATAGTGGCCGCCACATCCATAGAATAAAGGAAGCCGCAGCAAGCCGCCCAGAAGTCGAAAGCAAACGCGTTCTTCAGTCCGAGCTTGCCGATTACGATGGAAGCTGTTGACGGGAAGGGATAGTCGGCCGTCGATGTCGACACGATTACGGCGTCGATAGAGTCAGGGTCGGCACCGGTTTTCTTCATCAGCTGCTTGGCCGCCTTGCGCGCCATGTACGAAGTGCCGAGGCCTTCTTCCGTGAGAATACGGCGTTCACGTATGCCGACACGCGTCATAATCCATTCATCGTTGGTGTCAACCATCCTCGACAGTTCTTCGTTGTTGAGCACGTAGTCGGGAACGTAACCGCCGATGCCGGTTATTATAGCGTTTATTTTCTCCATTATTCAGCCGCTTCCTTAACGATAGCTATCTTTCCACGGTAGTAGCCGCATGTTGGGCAAACCGTGTGGTAAACGTGATAAGCACCACAGTTAGGGCATACCGCCAGTGTGGGAGCTACTGCCTTATCATGAGTTCTTCTCTTACGGGTACGAGTCTTTGACTGTCTTCTTTTAGGATGTGCCATTTTCTTTAATCTTTAATTATTGTTTTTAATTTTTCCAATTCGCTCCAACGCGAGTCCACCGGCTCTTCGGCGTCCCCCTCTCCGCTTCGGGCGGCCGAGTGTTCCTCAAGGGCTTTTATCATGGCAGGATTGCATTTTCCAGGTGCATGCACATGCCTGATGGGGATGCTTAATGCTATGAACTCGTAAACGAACCATGAAATGTCGAGCAAGGGGTCGTCCTTGCCGACTGTTATGATGTCTTCGTCTTCGGAATATTCTTCCCCGATGCGCGCCGTAAGCGTGTTGTCGGCGCTGACGGGCTGCTCCATGTCGTCAAGGCACACGTCGCACGGCACATGAACCGTACCCTCCGTATGCACGTTTATGCGGAACACGCCGCCCGAACGGCTTACGCTGACGGTTACGTGTACGGCGCCACGCCTCACTTCGGAGGCTTCAACGGCCTCGAAATAATCGTCGCCGAGGTCGTATTCAAAGACCGTAACGCCTTCTTTCAAGGCCGCCAAGTCAATTTTCAATGACTCTTGACTGTACATGTCGTCGGTTATATGAAACAGCAAAGAGTGCCCTTGCCCGTCGCCGGTGCACAAGCGTCGGCATGGGAGGCACAATTCTTTGGGCTGCAAAGTTACGAATTATTTTTCATACAAGCATAACTTTATATGCAAAAAATGGTTTACCGCCGACAGTCTGCCGTTCTTTACCGCTCCGGCTGCATACCATATACACAGTGCCGGAGCGCCGTCAGTTGAAATAAAGCATGCCGTCCTTTATCCACAGGAAGTGCCGCGCAGGCATGGTGGCAGGCCCGTCGTCAGACACGTATTCCGTAAAATCTTCCTGCATGAAAAGCATTTCATGCTCATCATCTATCCCGTTGACAACCATCCGCTTGTTGAACACAAGGCTTGCACGCCCGTCTTTAAGTACGACCACGGTCAACGGCGAGGGGCTTTCGTATGTATATCCCTTGAAAAACAGGGCCGCGGCGCCGCCACCGAGCGGCAACACATAATACGGACACTGCCCATCCCCACCACGTCCGTATGGGAAACGCACCCAGGCGTCACTGTTGTCAAGCGTCAGGACGGTGTCTCCGCCGCATGTTATCTCTACGACATTGAAGTCGCCCGCCTCGTTTTCCCAGCCCTTATACTTGCTGCAGTTTACCACGTAAGCCCTTCCGGCATCAACGGTATCTGACGATTTCAGAACGTAAGGCTTGACACCGGTAAAACGCCCATTGTCAAACGGGTCGATATACGAGCTGTCCGGCACTACGCGCCCCACCCCGTCATACGCAAAAACGCGGTGCCCTGACTGGCGGTACACGTCTTTCGTCACGATGACGCGCACACCTCCTGCAGCATATTCGCCGTATTCCTTAACTGCTTCAGCCGGTTCTATAGTGTACGACTTGAATATATCGTCCTTCCGGACACTATCATATACGGCCTTGGTCACTTCCTGTCCGTCAACCTTATATACTATGTGGGCAGGCTTGTCGGCATCGCTACCGGCTGCCCGGCACACACCCGAACCGAGGAACAAGGCAAGCAGCAACATTGCGGAAGTCCGCCCGGTCAACATTCCAATGCAAGACATTATATTTCTCATAGCCCAAACACTTTACAAACCAACTTTACAATCGTCAATATTGCAGCATACTGTTATATTTCCCATGGCTCACCACCTTGCGCCCGAACGTCAACGGCAGGCGCATACGGCACCTCACAGGCTTGCCGTTGATTGTAGCAGGCTCCCATCTCGGCATATTCCTCACGGCCTGCAACAGCGTTTCGTCCATCATGGCGTTGCCGTGCCGCGTCACGCGGGCATCCTTCACGCTGCCGTCCTTGTCAACGACAAACTCTACAACAACCTTCATCACACGCCCCGAATAACTGCCGGCAGGCGACATCGAGCGAGCCGTGTAAAGATATTCCCACAGCGAATTGCTGCCGCCGGGGAACTTCGGCGACACCCTTTTACCTTTTTTCGAGTCTGTCGGAACACTCAACCGCGCCGTATAACGCGTAACAACAGCTTTTCCGTCTTTCTCTCCGGGCTTCCACTTCGGCATTTCCTCAAGCACCTCAAGCACGGCGAGGTCTTGTTCTTCGGTACCGTGTTTAAGTATTCTCGCGCCTGTCACACTGCCGTCACGCTCTATGAAAAAGCCTACGCGCATCTCTGTCAAGTCGCCGGTGTAGTTGCCGAAGCCAAGCCTTTTCAAGCTCTTGAACACATACTTAATCATTTTTTCGCGTCCTCCGGGATATTCCGGCTTAACGTCGAGCTGCCTCATCGGCCATGCCTTTTCATAAAGACTGTCCTGAACCTCAGCCGTAAGCGGAGCGTCTTCATTTCCGCAGACCTCAACATTGCCTGCCGACACGGCGGCACAAGTGAAAAACATGAAGAGCGCACACGCGCTTCTGCATACCTTCGGGAAACAAAAAATTGGATAATTCATGGCGTAAGAATGTGTTTGTTCGTTCGTTTTAGCTATGCAAATATACATCTTTTCACGTTACGGCGTATCAGCCTGCACGCCGATTAACAATAATTTCACTTCCGAAAAAACACATATAGAATGCTTGGATGCCGCACCGATGCACGGCATGACGATTACCGAGTGCCTCGATAATGCTTTACGTCCGTGCGGACATAAATTAACAAGTGCCTCGATTGCGTCTCAATAAGTACAGGTAATCAAGCTCCCTCCCTTCGGGAGGGCTGGGGTGGGTCTTTTGCTGAATTGAAAATGAAAAATTAAAAATGAATAATTATGATTACCTTTTAGGCTGTCTGCCAACAAGGCAAATCATAATTATCAATTCCCCATTATCAATTCTCAATTCAAAACACGGCAAATTGGAATGCAAAAGGCCGTGTTTTACCCTCTAAAAGGCCGTGTTTTGCAGGCTAAAAGGCGACCTTTCGCAACACCGCTGATTATCAACAGGTTACGCTTGCGGAGCAAACCGTCGACGGCAGGCACGCAAAAAGGCGTGGCTACGCTCGTCCGCGCCGCCACGCCTTATATCGAGAGAGTTATTTTCCTGCTGTATTATTTCTTCTTGGTAGTGATTTCCACCACACCGTTCTTGGCCGCGTCGCCATACTTGTCGGTGGTGTGCTTGGCATCCTTGTACACGTTGATTTGCTTGATGTCGTTCACGTTAATGTTACTGACGTTCTCAACGTGCTTGCCGTCAACCACGTAGTAAGGCGAGCCTTCAAGGTTGACGCTCTGCGTATCGTCAGGAACATAATTCTTTCCGTTTATCTTAACCACATGGCCTTTCTGTCCGTCAGACTGCGCCTTGCCTTTATCTGCGCCACCGTCGGTGCGGAACGTTACGGGTATAGTGTACCTCACGGCCACCGGCTTGCCGTCCTGCTTGCCGGGAGTCCACGCCGGCATGGCGTTGATTACGCGCAGGGCTTCCGCGTCGAGCAGCGGGTCTACACTGCGCCTCACAACGGCATCGCTCACCGTTCCGTCGCTGCCGATGACAAACTGCACTATTACGCGGCCCTCAATGCCGTTCTTTGCGGCTTCTGCCGGATACTTGATGTTATCCGAGATCCACTTCATAAAAGCGCCTTGGCCGCCGGGAAACTCGGGCTGTTGCTCCGCAATGTCGTACACCTCGCCATCAGGAACTGGCACGATAGCCTCCGGCGCACCGGCTTCCGGCTGCGCTTCTGCCTCCCGGGCCACGCTTTCGGCGCGCTGTACAGGCAGCTCCGCCACGGCACTGGCAGGGGGGGGGGGCCGCGCCCGCCCCACCGGGGTCACC
>USHW01000019.1 GCA_900554545.1 uncultured Prevotella sp.
TTCCTGCGAACACAAATATTAATATTATTATGTTTGTCAACATTTTGCCTTTATTTACTTATTCCATATTCCCGTTGCTTTATTGTTTGCCAGCTTTTCAAACTGAATCTTATTGCATATAGTGCATATCAGGTTAACGGATATCAGTGCACTGATGATGCCGTAAAGACCAAATCTGTTGCCTAAGAATATAGCCAACGGGATGTATATTATAGCTTCTAACGCTGTTATTATTGTAATCAGACGTATTTTTCCTATTCCGAAGAGTATGTTAGAGTAACATGTGCTGTAAATAAGTACACACATATATATTGCCATTAATGCAGACAGCAGATAGCCTATTTCAACTTTACCGCCAATCCATATTTTATAGATGAATTCAGATGATGCGAGCATCAGTATCAGAAGAACGAGAAACGCCAGCATTATTTTATTCATCTTATTCATCATGTTGTTTATCCATTTCCAGTCATTCTTTGTATACGCATCAGTTGTTGCAGACCAGAGCGGTGCGGTGATGATTGTAAACACCATTATCGTCAGACTGAAGTATTTGTATGAAATCTGGTATGGCGTAACTTCTGCCGGAGATAATATGCGCGTAATCAGTACGTTTGAAGAGGCAAATATTATCAGACCTGATATCTGAACAATGAAGAACAATATTCCTAGTGAGAACAGTTCTTTAAGTTCTGTTTTATCAAACAGCCTGAATGAAGGTCTTAGATATTTGTATCTGCAAAATGTCAGCGGATACGAAATCAGGTAGACCATCAGGGGCGACAATGTGTAGATGCAGGCTACGTCGAATAATGTGAGCTTATATATTAGCGACAAAACAAATATGCAAATCAGTGCCAGCGTTTGGCCGGAAACAACGAGAAGATTGTTTATTGCCGGAAGTTGAAGCCCAAGATAGACATTTCCGATAAATTTGAAGATAAAGGTTATGCCTACAAATACAATGGAAATAACAAATATACCCTCTAAGTTTGGTACAGTAGCGCTGTTTATGTTCAATAGCGAATGAAGGTCAATATTGTGAATTATTATTCTTAAAATGAGAACAATGGGTATTACAATAATGATCAGCATCATGAATGTTGTGCTGACAAGCCTTCTGGCTTTTTCCTTGTCGCCTTTTGCTAATGCTTCTGCAAGCTTATTTCTGAGTCCGTTTCCCAGGCCTATGTCAAATTGGTCTATCCATAACAAAATGGAATTGATGGTAAGCCAAATTCCATATTCGTATTGGTTCAGACAATTTAATGTAATGGGCACGAGCAATAATTGAACAATGCAGTTCCAGCCTTTTATAAGTATGGAACCGGCAATGTTCTTTTTTATTAAAGCTGTGCGTTCATTACCATTAAATATTTTTTTTGAAAACATAGACAGATGTTCCTATGAATGTTAGAATCATACAGAACGCAACAAACACCATGCGTTTGGGGCCTGTAGGCTTAAGTGGCACAGATGCCGACTGTAGTGTAGTGAACGCAGGCGTCCTTTCCTGTAATTTCGCTTTTGCAAGTTGAAGCTGCTGACTTATTTGCTGATAGTTGTTGTACTGCAGCTGCATCTCGTTTTCAAGGTCTTCCAGTTTTGCCTTGTAGCTTTCAAGCACCAAGTCTTGATTGGCATCAGAGAACACCGCATATACCTGTCTTGCACGTTCGTATTGTCTTTTAGCTTCTTGATACAGATTTTTTGTGTACTCCAGGTCTATACGTGCCTTGTTTGTTCTGTACTTTATGATGAACTGCTGCAGTTTTACCCTTGCAGAGTCTGCTATGGTGGCACAGATCAAAGGATCCTGATCCTCAACGTTTATAGTGATGACACTGGTCTTCTTGTCAACGCTACATTTAATCTTTTGCCCAACCAGTTTGGCTATGTCGTTTTGCTTCTTTGTCATTTTGAAAGGATTGACTTTCATTGCGCTAGCTCCGCCTTCAGCATCCTCGTCTTTAAACAAGTCTTTTACAAAACCTATTATCTTTTCCCACCATGCTGATTTCTGGTACTTCTCAAGATATTCGTAATATGTAGTTTCTATTTTCCCGTCATTTGATTTTATTTTAATGGGGAACATGCTTGTCTGAAAGTCGGCAGATTCCATCAGGTCAGGATACAGTTCTGGCACAATGGCATCCTGATTTGCCATATTAGACATGTTTAGGCCGAAGCTCGACGCCAAGGCACCAAGGCCACCTATATTTGGAGTGGTGGTTTCAGGTGCCAGTTTAACTTCACAGACATAGAATCTCGGAACACATAAAATTAAGAATGCACTTACAACAAATGCAACAGAAAGATTTATTATAAATAATTTCTTATGTGTCTTTATTCTGTTAAGAAGCTTTTTCAGGTCTATTTCCCTGAGCTTGTATTCTATATTCTCAACCATTTTCTTTTATTTTTTACAATATATTTGCCAGTGTCGCAATCATTGTTGCTATTGATGCAACAGATGTTCCGATAGTCATCTTTTCAGCAATAGTCATCTTGTTGATTTCCTTTTCAGGTACAACAATTTCACATCCGGGCTTTGGCTTGGCATTTTGGCTAACCTTTGCAATAGTGCCGTTCATGTAAACAATGTATGTCTGGCTCTTCTTTGCCTTTTCGCTGAATCCGCCGGCCTGGTTAATGTAATATTTAGCCTTCTTGCCCTTCTGGAAACCTACGGTGTTAGGATACATCACAGCACCGTTTATCTTTACTGTTCCGTTATATTGCGGTACGATGATTTTGTCGCCTTCACGCAAAACGATGTCTGCATCGCATCCAGGGTTGGCTAGGGCCTTGTCAAGCTCTATTCCGACAGAATAGAACTCAGGTATTTCAAATTTCTTGATTTTCTCGCTGTCTTTAAGATCTATTTTCTTGTTTTCCTTAGCAGCTTCTATTTCCATCTGTTCTGCCTCTTCCTTGGCTTTTTTGAGCACGGCTTCCATACGTGCGCGTTCGCTCTCGTTCACCTTTCTTTCGAGGCGTGCACCTGCAATATAGCCACGGTCGTTAACGCCGCCGGCACTCTTTATAAGGTCGCTCAGACGCTGATTCTTCTTAGAGAGCGTATATGTACCGCTGAACATTACTTCGCCTTCAACGACAACATTCTGCTGCTTGTAGTAGCCGGGACTCTTGCGGACATACACTTCGTCGAACGGCATGAGTTTGAAGCCGGGTGTGCCGTCAATCACAAAACCGTCTTTCAGGGCGAATGTGTAAGTGCGGGCAATGACTGAGTCGGTTGTCAGTGCCTTCGGGTTTACAATTCGTCTTGACACATCCACTTTTACTGTTGAGGCTGTCTGCTTTAAGCCTCCTGCCTGCAAGACGAAGTCCTCAAGGGTTTCGTTGTCGGCATATCTGTAGATACCCGGGTATTGCACCTCTCCGTGTATTGTGATTGTCTGTTCCTCCATCATCTCCTGTTTAGTCGGGATGAACAGCACGTCGTTGTTTTGTATAGGTATGTCAGGAACGGTGCCGTCCAATATGCCTTCCACGTCAACAGGAACGACCTCGAGTGTACGGTCTTTCTTCATTCTGTGCATTACGGCACGTGCAGTAAAGGCTTCTTCACGGAGACCGTCGGCGTGTTCAATAAGTGTTTTTACGCTGTTGATGTCGCCTCCTACCTGATACATTCCGGGACGGAACACGGCACCCTTGACCTCAACCATGTTAGAGAAGCGGGGCAGGATAGAGTCAACGCTTACAGAGTCCTCGTCTGCAAGATGGAATGCACTCATGTCAAATTCATCAACGTTGTAGACAGAATATTCTCTTCCTGTCTTTCTGACAATGCGTACAGATTTCTTATATGCATCTCCTGTAAATCCTCCGGCGTATTTCAGCAAGGTACCAACGCTTTCGTTTCGCTTCATTTCATAGTACATCGGTCTTTTTACCTTTCCGGTAATATTTACTAGGCAGTCGTAAGGACCAACGGAAATGACGTCGTTGTCGGCAAGTCTGACGTTGCCTGTGAGTTTTCCGTTCAGGATATAGTCATAGATATCCACGACAGACACCAGTCGGTTATTTCTGTATACCTTGATGTTACGCATCGTACCTATATCGTTTGTACCGCCCGCCATATACAAGGCATGGAATACTGTTGCAAACGCAGGAAGAGTGTAGGTTCCAGGGTTTTTCACCTCACCCATCACGTTAATCATTATCGAGCGTGTCTGACCAACAGTTAGCTTTATCTTCGAACTGCTGTATCTTGCTCCCAATGTAGAGCGCAGGCGTGCATTTGCCTGTGCCACGGTCAGACCGCTTACCTGTACGGGGCCGAAACCTTCTATTGTTACTTCTCCGTCGGGTGAAACGGTGCTTTCTATAGTCTTTTGTGATGCGCCATATATGTCGATATAAACAGCGTCGCCCGGGCCTAAGATGTAATTCTGCGGGGTGGCGATGTTCATGTTGGGCTCGAACGTAAGGTCCTTATTGTTGAAGATATCACGTCCGAACACTTTTTTCTTTCTTTTTTCTGCAAGGAGCTTTTCCAGCATGGCAGTTGTGTCAGGGATGAATGTG
The DNA here is from genome assembly GCA_900554545.1 of uncultured Prevotella sp. Classification (GTDB taxonomy): domain Bacteria; phylum Bacteroidota; class Bacteroidia; order Bacteroidales; family Bacteroidaceae; genus Prevotella. The sequence goes on from USHW01000019.1 coordinate 4,561, forward strand.
TTCAGCTCATCCTGCATCATCAGCCAGTCTTCGTTTGTCTCGTCATAGACAACTTCTTTTGATTTGCTCTTTTTCTTTTCTCTTGTATCTTTTATTCTGTATTGCGGTGATTCTTCGTCATCGTCGTTTTTGCTTGAGCCTTTCTTTCCGTTATTCTTTCTCTGGCGTCCGTTATCTTCTTCCGTGTCTTTGCTGCTTACGGTGCCAAGGCCTTTGTTCTTTGCCTGGCGTTCATATTTGTCTTTTACGCGCCTGATCTGTTCTATAGTTACGCCTTTCTGCATCAGTTTTGTTACAATCTGTGCCTGCGATGTGCCTTCGGCGTTTTCTTTCATTACAAATTTCAGTATCTGTTCGTCTGTCATTGACGATTGTGCTGTTGCATAACAAGGCAGCAGCAGTGCGAATAAGAAAAGAATGATATATTTTTTCATATTAAATTAATTTCCACTTAAAATTTCTTGCCACTAATTATACTTGCGGCTGTACGCATTATTATGCTGAAGTCGAGCGCCAGCGAGCGGTTCTCGAGATAATGAATATCCATCTGCAGACGTTTCAGCATCTTTTCCATGCTGTCGGTATAGCCATTATATAATGTAGCCTCGGATGTCAGTCCGGGCCTCATTTCATATATTAGCACATACGAATTGTCTATTTCCATTATCTGGTCGATATAGTACTTGCGTTCAGGGCGTGGTCCTACGAGCGACATGTCGCCGATAAGCACGTTCCAGAGCTGCGGCAGCTCGTCAAGATGATGCTCTCTTAAAAATCTTTCGGTTTTGGTCGAGTTGCTGTCATCACATTTAGCCACCAGCTGTGGTTTGTCCTCAGCCTTGCTGAGAGTTCTGAATTTATATATGGTAAACGGCTTGCCTCTGTATCCTATGCGTTCTTGCGAGAATATTGCAGGTCCGTTCTTTTGTCTTTTGAGCATTATATATATAATGAGGAACAATGGTGATAATATAATCAGTCCTAAAAAGGCTGATATAAAGTCGAAAGCCCTTTTTATTGCCCTTTGTGTAGCATTCATAGCATCATGGCTGCAGTTTATGCAGTCCGCCTCTTTCGTATAGACGTTGTTCACCTTCTAAAAAATATTGTTTCTCTATAATAACCCCAAATATTCAAATTTGTTGCAAAGGTAACACAAATAATTTGAAAAAAATGTTAGTTGCTCTCTGATTATTGAAAAAATAGCCATAAATTTGCGTATTCTTACAGAAAGAGTTATCTTTGCACAGATAAAACGTAGCTCCGGCACGTTTGGCAGATTGGGGTTGACCGGATTTGACAGCGGGTTGGAATGGTACGTAAGCACGCGGAGCGTCGTCTGTTGGCTCCTAAATCTCAGCGGTCAAAAATTTATCTGGCGAAAACAAATACGCTCTCGCTGCCTAATCGAAGCATAGTAGATTACTGGCTTAATCCCGTCACAAGGTGACAGGACGTGACATCGCCCGGAAGCTGTTGTCCCGAAGCATTCCGAACCGGCGGTGCGGTTAAATCGGGAATAGTCACGCCCGGCCCCGCGTGCGTGGTGAAATTTCAGGGGATAAGGTCGCCGTTGGTGGTCCGGGTCTTGCGGCGGCACGAAAACTGAAGGCCGGAATAAGCGTGTAGAAAGCGTATGGTTTCCCTGTTTGGACGAGGGTTCGATTCCCTCCAGCTCCACTGAAAGCACTGCTTCTGCGGTGCTTTTTTGTTGCATGCAACAAAAACTAATCATTTATATACGTTTCGTCCCTGTGTTGTAAAATATAATCAGTATTTTTGCAGAAAATAATCGGCGCTCGGAAATTCGGGGGCAAGTCCTCTTTCTGCCCGTTTGCGTTGTTTTTGCATTTTAATGCTTTCATGCGCTTAATCTTAAACGAAACATACATTATGAAATTAAGTATTACATCAAAGTTGATTGTCGGAGCACTGCTTGCTGCAGGTTGCCCGTCAGGCGTTTTGGCTGGTAGTGGAGATACTGAAGGGTCGTCGGTCATGTTCGATTATTTCGAATACCGTGGCGATGACGACTATTACAAGGAAAATCCTCTGCCCGACGCGTCGTCTTTTTACAATCCGATACTTCCCGGATGGTATTCTGACCCGAGCATTTGCCGTGCCGGTGACGATTATTACATGGTTACTTCAACCTTCTCTTTCTTCCCCGGCGTGCCCTTGTTCCACAGCAAGGACTTGCTTAACTGGAAGCTTGTGAATTACATCCTCGACCGTCCGTCGCAGCTTCCGCTTGACGGCCAGCACGTTTCCGGTGGAATTTTCGCCCCTGCCATATCATACAACCCCCACAACAAGACGTTTTACATGATTACCACCAACGTGGGGTGGGGCAACTTCTTCGTGAAGACGAAAGACCCGCTCGGCCAGTGGTCGGAGCCGATACGCCTGCCCGACGTGGGCGGAATAGACCCCTCGTTCTTCTTCGACGATGACGGCAGGGCGTACATCGTGAACAACGACGAGCCTGAAGTGCCTGCCGAATATGACGGACACAGGGCTATCAAGGTGCGCGAGTTTGACGTGAAGACCGACAAGACGGTAGGCCCGACCAAGGTGCTCGTCAACAAGGGCGTACATCCCGAGGACAAGCCAATATGGATTGAAGGCCCGCACATGTATAAGATAAAGGGAAAGTATTATCTGATGGATGCCGAGGGCGGTACGAGCGACATGCACTCTGAAGTCATATTCAGGAGCGACAGTCCCTTTGGCCCGTTCGTTCCGGCAAAGCAGAACCCCATACTTACGCAGCGCCATTTGCCTGCCGACCGTCCCAATCCCGTGACCTGTGCCGGTCATGCCGACCTTGTGGAGACGCCCGAAGGCGACTGGTACGCAGTGTTCCTTGCATGCCGTCCCTATGAAGGCAAGTTCGAGAACCTTGGACGTGAGACGTTCCTCATGCCTGTAAGGTGGAACAGCGACGGCTTCCCGTATATGACGGAAGGCGACGAGACCGTGCCCCTCATCTCGAAAGTGAAAGGTGCTAAGCGCGGAGACAATGTTACCTTCGGCAATTTCTCTTACCGCGATGATTTCAGCGAGAGCAAGCTGCCGCTCGACTGGTTCTCGCTGCGTGGCCCGGTTGACCATCTGGCTTCGCTCGGCGACAATCCGGGTTACCTTACAATGCAGTGCGCCGGTGTCAAGTCGTCGGAGAAGAAAGTCCCCGCATTCCTCGCCCGTCGCATCAGCCACCACAAGTTCGAGTGTGAGACGCGCCTCAAGTTCAATCCGGTAAATGCAGGCGAAAAGGGCGGACTTGTGCTCTTCAAGGACGAAACGCACCAGTATATGCTTTGTGTGGCAATGACTGCAGGAGGCAAGCAGGTGCAGGTTATACGCGTAGGCAAGGACGGCAACGAGGAGAGCATCGCCTCCAAGCCATTGGAAAAGGCTGATGACGATGTTCGCCTGAAGGTTGTTTCGCGCGGCCTTTACTTCGATTTCTATTACGCCAAGGCTGGTGGAGAGTGGCTTCCGCTCTTGGCTGATGTTGACGCCGGTTATCTTTCTACCAAGAACACTGGCGGATTTACCGGTACGGTAATAGCCCTTTACGCCTCGTCAAAGTGACGGTCATGGCCCTGATGGGCCGTGCGTAGCCGCCAGACGGCGTTCAGCGAAAATGTTTTTTAGCGTATGCTGATGTGTTTTTTGCCGCCGGTTGCCTGTCAAGGTGACCGGCGGCAGTGTTTTGTCAGCCGTCAATGTTGCCGCGACAGACATCCGTCGCAGTGCCATTGACGGCTGTCCTATGCTTGTCGGGGTGTTAATTTCTTTGTCTGCGTGCAATATTTAAGTTGTTTTATGGTTTATTGTATTAGGACAAATATTTCAGACCGACGTGAACGTATATATATATAGTATTATTGTGGTGTTCGTGATAAGCGTGGCGTGCGGCTTCGTCTTTATCCCGGCGATACTCAATTTCTGCAAGGCCAAGAACCTTTATGACATGCCTAATGCCCGGAAGGTGCATAAGGATGCCGTTCCGCGGCTTGGCGGAGTCGCTTTCATGCCGAGCATGTCCATAGCGTTCGCCGTGGCGTTGCTTGTCATTAATTCAACGCAAGAGTTGATTTCAATAAACGTCTGGAGCCTTTTTTTCCTCATAAGCATACTCATTATTTATGCGACTGGCATTGTTGACGATGTGCTCGGGCTTCCGGCGCATGTCAAGTTTATTGTCCAGGTGGTTGCCGCCTGCATGCTTCCGCTTGCCAATCTGTACCTGAACGATTTTTACGGCTTCATGGGGATACACGGGATTCCTTACAGCATAGGCTTCCCCTTGACGGTGCTTGTCATAGTGTTCATAGACAACGCTATCAACCTTATCGACGGGATTGACGGTCTTGCGGCAAGCCTTTCAATCTTGGCATTCTGCGGTTTCATCTACATGTTCGCCTTGCAGGGCATCTGGTCTTATGCCATCATGATATCGGGGCTTGTGGGTGTGCTGGTGTCTTTTCTTTATTTCAATGTTTTCGGCGATGTTTCCAAGAACAGGAAAATCTTTATGGGCGATGCCGGCAGCCTTACCCTGGGGTTCATATTGGGAGTGCTCTGCGTGAAATACTCGATGTACAACGAGCATGTTATGTTTCGCCACGCCTTCGATTTCATAATGCCTTACACGCTGCTCATCGTCCCCGTGTTGGATGCCGTAAGGGTATCGCTCGTCAGGATGTTCCATGGCGTGTCGCCGTTCAAGGCTGACAAGCGTCACATCCATCACAAGTTCATCCGCGCCGGGCTGTCCCAGCATCAGGCGTTGCTGTGCATCGTGGCCGTGGCCGTGGCATACATCGTGCTCAACTGTCTGCTGTTGAAGGTTGTTGACAATACTTTGGTGGTCGTGGCCGATGTGGTCTTGTATGTTATTTTGAACCTTGTGCTCAACGTTTTCATACGTAGAAAGGAGTTGGCCGCAGCCAGGCTGTAAAGCGGTAACCCTGCTTCCTTGTTTCGGGAAAACTTAGAATGTGGCATAGGGAGTGGAGAGTCGCGGCAGCATTCATGGGCGTCTGCCGGCAGGGCAAATCATAATTGTCAATTATTCATTTTCAATTGTCAATCCGAAAGGTCGTCTTTTGCATCGTAAAAGACGGCCTTTTGGCTTGTAAAAGGTGGCTTTTTGCAGCGCGTTTTGCCGTCTTTTGCAAAACGCCTTGTGCAAGGCGTTTTCCGGCTTGCGTGCTTCCGCCTGTCGTAAGGCCGCCGCTTTATGTGTTTCAATACTGTTTCCAACGTTTGGCGAAGGTGTTTCCTTCGGCGCAGGAAAGCAAAAAAAGACGTTTTTGTTTTGCCGTTAACATTACATGACGTATCTTTGCAAATGATAAGCTGCACTCGGAAATGTGCAAGCAAGCTTGCATTACGATATTAAAAAGTTATTATGAAGAAACTCATTTTTATTTTCATACTGTCGTTCTCACTCGTGGCAGTATGCGGTTTTGCCCAGAAAAAGTTTTCGGTTTACGCCGTAGGATTTTACAATCAGGAAAATCTTTTTGACACTTGCCACGATGAGGGCAAGAACGACTATGAGTTCCTGCCATCCGGTTCGTATCGCTGGACCGGGTTGAAATACTCGCACAAGCTGCGCAACATGGCGCGTGTGCTTGCCGAGATGGGCACCGACAAGCTGCCGCAAGTAGGCTGCGCGGTAATCGGTTTGTCTGAGGTGGAGAACTCGAAGGTGCTTGACGACCTTACCGCACAAGAGCCTTTGCGCGCGCGCGGATATAAATATGTACACGTGGAAGGCCCCGACAGGCGCGGTGTTGACTGCGCAATGCTGTACAACCCGGCACTGTTCAAGGTCGGAACGGTCAACCTCCTGCCTTATGTGCCTGACTCGTCGATGAAAGACTACTATGCTACCCGCGGTTTCCTTACCGTTACTGGCGAGATGGGCGGCGACCAGGTATGCTTCATCGTTTGCCACTGGCCGAGCCGTGCGGCAGGCCCTTCTTACAGAAACCACGCCGCTGCGCAGGTGAAAGCCATCAAGGACTCGCTGCTGAGGGTAAATCCCGACATGAAGGTGATGGTGATGGGCGACATGAACGACGACCCGACGAACAAGAGTATGAAAGACATCCTCCGCGCATTGCCCGACAAAGACGATGTGGGCGAGGGCGACATGTACAACCCTTGGTACAACCTGCTTGCCAAAGAGGGGCAGGGCACGCTGTCATATCAAGGTTCGTGGAACCTGTTTGACCAGATTGTGCTTACTCCGAACATGATTGACAAGAATGGCAAGAGGGACTATTCAACGCTTAAATTCTGGACCAACCAGATATTCCGCCGCGACTATATCATCAACAAGGAAGGCCGTTACAAGGGTATTCCCAAGCGTACACATGCCGGCGGAGCATGGCTTGACGGCTACAGCGACCACCTGCCGGTTATCGTCTACCTTGTAAAGGAGCAGCAATGAATGGCGTAGAGAGCCATCCGCTGCAACCGTTCCTTCCGCCAGACGCACGCCTGCTGATGCTCGGCAGCTTTCCGCCGTCGCGCCGCCGCTGGTGCATGGACTTCTTTTACCCGAATTTCATCAACGACATGTGGCGCATTTTCGGGCTTGTGTTTTTCGGGGACAAGGAACGTTTTGTAGACGTAGAGCGGTCGGTTTTCCGCCGCGAAGACATCATGCGCTTTCTTGAAGAGAAAGGCGTGGCCCTGTATGACACGGCCTGTGCCGTGCGGCGGACGAAGAACACGGCGTCAGACAAAGACCTTGAAATAGTCACTCCGACTGATATTGACGCCCTGCTGCGCCGCATCCCGTCGTGTGTCGCCGTTGCAACCACGGGTCAGAAGGCAACCGACGTGTTCACGTCGCACTTCGGCATGCGGCAGCCGAAGGTCGGAACGTCGGAGCCTTTCGCCTTCGAAGGCCGCCAGATGCGGCTTTACAGGATGCCGAGCAGCTCGCGGGCATACCCCATGAAGGTGGAAAACAAGGCCGCATACTATGAAAAAATGTTTGAGGAAATAGGCTTGAAAGACTGATTTTATGACAATAATAGGCATAGCCGGAGGTACAGGTTCCGGCAAGACAACCGTAGTAAGGAAGATTGTGGAGGCGTTGCCTCCGCATTATGTCGTTGTTGTACCTCTCGATTCGTATTACAATGACACGTCGCACATGACCGAGGAGGAACGCCGTGCCATAAACTTCGACCATCCCGACGCCTTTGACTGGAAGCTGCTTGTAAAGCACATGAACGAACTGCGCAACGGCAGGGCTGTTGAGCAGCCCACTTATTCATACCTGCTTTGCAACCGGTTGAAGGAAACCGTACATGTAGAACCGCGCCCGGTAATCATCATTGAGGGAATTATGACGCTGCTGAACAAGAAGCTCCGCGACATGATGGACCTCAAGATATTCGTCGATACGGACTCTGACGAGCGCCTGATACGCAACATACAGCGCGACGTATTGGAACGTGGACGCACGGTGGAGATGGTTATCGACCGTTACCTTGGTGTGCTGAAGCCGATGCACGAGCAGTTTATCGAGCCGACAAAGAAATACGCCGACCTGATAATACCGCAGGGAGGAGAGAACCATACGGGCATAGACATACTCTGCAAGTATATCGAGAGCATAGTAAAATGAAAGATTTTCAATTAAGAATTAAGAGTTAAGAATTAAGAAAACATGTCTTGAAGGCAGCCTGCAAAAGGTATTTTTCTTAATTCTTAACTCTTAATTCTCAATTCGTTTTTCGTTTCCCGGTATATTTTCACTGCGTTGACGCACTCAGTAACGCCGTAGAACAGCAGGCACCAGCCGATTATGAGCAACGGCAGTTCGGCCGACTCCATCGGCTTTACGATAACGAAGATGCCGGTGATTAGGATTACCGACGGACAGACCCAGAACCATGCAGGCACGCGGAAGACGCGCCTTGCCCCGGCAAGTGCGATGAACTGGTTGACGGCTCCAAGGATGATGAGCACGCCGAGCACGTACATCAGCGACTTTACGAACGTGCCGGGGATGACGGCAAGTATCAGTCCGAGCAGTATGCTGCCTATGCCCACGAGGGGGAACGGCGGCCTCGGCGAGGCGATAAGCCGCCCTTCGGCGTCGTAAATCTCCGCACCGACGGCGTTTTTGCGGGCGTTAAGGTATGTGGCGCATGATATTACACCCGACACGAGGAACATGACGCCTATGGCAATGGTTATCCAGCGCACCGTGCTGTCGGGATTGTTGATTAGCAATATGCCTGTGATGATTGCGCAGATTGCGCGGAAAACCGAGCTTCTCAATGTCTTCATGGTTAACTTGTATATGTTTGTTAGCCCCAAAGTTAAGGAAAATATCATATAGAAACAAGACTTTTCGTCACTTTTACGTAAAAATATGACAACACTTTACCTTGTCCGACACGGCGAGACCGTGGACAACGCAAACCGCATAATGCAGGGACAGACGCAGGGAGAGCTTACCGCCAATGGCAGGGAACAGGCGCGGGAGGTTGCCTTGAAGATGGCCTCCGTGCATATCGACGCTTTTGTTTCAAGCGACCTGAAGCGTTCTTATGATACGTGCAGCATCATCGCAGAGCCTCACGGTGCAACTGTAACGGCCACTCCTTTGCTGCGCGAGAGAGACTGGGGCGGCTTTACCGGCAGGTACATTCCCGACTTGAAGGACGAGCCTTGGCCTGAAGACATCGAGTCGCTGGAGGCTTTGAGGGCGCGCGCCGCCAAGTTTCTTGACTACATCCGGGCGGAGTTCCCCTCGCAGGTTGTGCTTGCCGTGGGGCATGGCATCATCAACAAGGCAGTGCAGTCGGTATTCTACGACAAGCCGATGCAGGAAATCAAGCCGATGGCTAACGCCGAGGTGCGTGTGCTTGAGCTGGGGTGACGCGCTGCATAGGGTGCTTACAACGAGAGGGCGGCGTGCCATGACGGCTGCGCCACCCTCTCTTCATAGACAATCAATGTATTGGGGCTTATGTGTCGCGTGTTTACCTGCGTCCGCCGAAGTGTCCTCCGCCGCTTCTTCCACTGCTTTTCGCCGTGCTGCCGCGTGAGCTGCTTGGACGGCTAATGCTGCCTGTTGTCCGCGTGGGCCTGCTGTTTGTCCTGACTGCCGGGCGCGAAGTGCTGCGCTTCGGTGTGAATGTAGCGTTGGGCTTGCGCGCTGTTCCCGTGGTTGAAGGCCGCTTTAAGCTGTTCTGGTTCAAGTGGCGGCGGCTTGTGCTTGACGGCTTTACCGTTTTGCGTGTGCTGCTTTCGCGGTTGTTGCGAGGCTGGAAACGGTGTCCTTTGAAGCTTGCCGACGGCTGTTTTTTGTCGTATCTGCCGCTTTGAGGCCTGACTGAAGACGTGTTTACGGCCTTTCCTCCGCGGTGACCGCTGAAGTTGCCGCCCCTTTGTGGCTGCCTTTTGTTTCCTCCAAGGTCTTTCTTGTGGAAGTCCCCACGGTCGAAACGGTCCCTGAGTCCGTGCCCTTTCGATGCCGCTCCGTGGTGGAAGGTGCGCCCCTTGTACCAGCTGTGCCCTCCGTTGTGGTGCCAGCTGTGCCCTCCGCGGTAAGTGATGTATATCTGCGGGCGGCCGAAGTAGTAATAGTGGCGGTGCGGATAGCGCGAGTAAACGGCAAAGTGCCATACGCCGGCAGTCCAGTACAGCGGTCTGTAGAAGTACGTTGCGGCGCAGAAAGCGCGGTATTGCCAGTCCAGCAGGATGTAGCTAAGGTCGAGGTTGCGCTGCCTCCAATACGCCTCGTATAGGTCGTCGGGCGTGTTTATGCTCATAAGGTAGTCGAGGTTCACCTCGTAGGCGGCGTCATACTGTTCTTCGGTCAGGTTAAGTTCGTAGGCCATCTTGTCCGTCAGGAACAGAGCCTGGTCGCGTGCCTGCTCGTAGCTCATTGCGCTTGCGGTGGCCGTCATGGTGGCGAGAACCGTGATTATGGTAGCTATACGTTTCATGATGACAATCTTTTTTGTTCTGTTTCCTGCTGCAAAGTAACATATAATCCGCCTCATGCCGAAAGGTTTTTCCCTAACTTTCATGGGGAAATTCCCTATTCTTATGGCTTGCCGGCGTCCGTGCCGGCATGCACTGACGGTTGAAGTACGCTGATATGCGGCAGCGTTTTTAGTGTTGCCGTCCTTGCGCCTGCAACATGCTGATTTACAGCTGGTTGCAAATGGTGCTGCAAAAGGGCGTCTTTCGCTTTGTAAAAGGTGGCCTTTCAGGCGGTAAAATGTGCTCTTTTGCACGGCAAGACACGGCCTTTGGCAAAACGGCATGCGGCGGACGGCAGTTTGTTTTTGGGGATAGTGTTACGCCTGCGTTAAATTTTTCTCCTGTTGCAATACAAATTTCAACATTCATTTTGAGATTTATTCTATTTCGCTTAACTTTGCAACGAGTATTAACAAAACACATTATCTATGCAGAACAAGCTGAAATTAGCAGTGATGGCCTTGTGCTATTCTCCTTTGGCGTTCGCCCAAAGCGATTCGATAGGACTGAAGGGCACTGTCATGAGCGAGTCGGCATTCACATTTACGGAGGCTCAGTTGGGCGAAGACGATGATATGTCATCGAACGTATCAATCATCAACTCCAACTCGAACATCTACGCGAGCGAGGTGGGATATCTCTTTTCGCCGATGCGCTTCCGTTATCGTGCGTTCGACCAGAAGTACAACGACATTTACATCAACGGGACTCCAATCAACGACATGGAGTCGGGACAGTTCAGATATTCATGGGTAGGCGGACTGAACCAGCAGACGCGCAACATGGAATCGGCACTGCCTTTCGAGACAAACAACTTTTCAATGACGGGCATGGGCGGCTCGAACAACTACAACTTCCGCCCCGCGTCGATGCCCGTAGGCCACAGGTTCACGCTTAGCGGCGCCAACCGCAGCTACACCCTGCGCGGAATGTACACCTTCAACTCCGGCCTTAACAGCAAGGGATGGGCCTTCTCGGCCAACGTTACCTACCGATGGGCCAACGAAGGCTACGTGGAGGGCACGTTCTACAACTCGCTCTCTTATTTCCTCGGAGTGCAAAAGGTGTTCGGAGACGGCAGCCACTCGCTCTCGCTCGTAACCTGGGGCAACCCCACCGAGCGCGCCTCGCAGGGCGCCGGAACTGACGAGATGTACTGGCTGGCCAACGACCGCTACTACAACCCGTACTGGGGCTACCAGAACGGAAAGAAGCGCAACTCGCGAGTGGTGCACGACTATTCGCCGACTGCCCTCCTTACATGGGACTGGAAGATTGACGACGAGACGAAACTCACCACCTCGCTGCTCGGCAAGTACACCATGTATGAGAGCACAAAGCTCAACTACAACAACTCTGACAACCCCCACCCGAACTACTGGAAGAACATGCCCAGCAGCTACTACGACGTGTGGGACGAGACGAATGCGCCCTACCGCACGGCTGCCGCGCTCGAAGACTGGAACCGCGCGTATGACTTCTGGACTTCGTCGAAGGCAAACCGCCAAATCAATTGGGACCGCCTGTACTACGCCAACCAAGGTGCCGCCGCGCAGGGACAGGACGCCATGTACTACATACAGGCCAAGCACAACGACGCGCTGACACTTACCTTCGCCTCTACGCTCAACAAGCAGCTCGGCAAGGACAAGCAGTGGAACCTCGGCATAGTGGCCGCCACCAACAAAGGTATGCACTACCAGACGATGGAAGACCTGCTCGGAGCCACCACATACCACAACATCAACACCTACGCGCTGGGCACATACGACCGCAACTCTGACGAGATACAGTACGACCTCAACCACCGCGACGCCGTAGTGGGCGTAGGCGACAAGTTCGGCTACGACTATAACCTGCTCGTAAACAACGCGAAAATATGGTCAAGCTACACCGAGAACTTTGGCATACTGCACTACACCTTCGCCGCAAAGCTGGGCTACACGTCCATGCAACGCGACGGAAAGATGCGCAACGGACTAGCCGCCAACAACTCTTACGGCAAGAGCAAGACGGCGGAATTTATCGACGGAGGCTTCAAGTTCAACTCAAGCCTTAACCTCGGAGGCGGCAACACGCTCACATTCGGCATAGGCTACGAGCACCGCGCGCCGCAGGCACGCACGGCGTTCGCCTCGCCCGAAATCAACAACGACTTCGTTACCGACCTCAAGAACGAGCGCATCTTCAGCACGGAGCTGGGCTACCAGTTTGAGAACGCATGGCTGCACGCCAACCTCAACGCCTATTACAGCCACATGAACCACGTGACTGACTGGCAGAACTACTACTTTGACGACATCAACTCGTTCTCATACGTCTCACTGACAGGCATCAAGAAAGAGTATTACGGCCTCGAGGCGGGCCTCCGCTTCAAGGTTACGAGCGCGTTCGACATCAACCTCTTGGGAACAATCAGCGACGCCAAAATACGCAACAACTCGCACGTGCGCTACATGAACTCCACCAGTGCCGAGTACATTGACGAGGTTGTATATAATAAAGGTATGCGCGACTCTGGCACGCCGCTCACCGCAGCCAGCCTCGGTCTTAGCTACCACAGCGGCGGTTGGTACATCGACCTCAACTGTAACTACTACGACCGCATCTATCTTTCTTACTCGCCGAGCTACCGTTATCAGAGTACGCTTGACACAAGGCAGGGCATTTACGGCGACGTTTTTGACAATGACGGCAACGTAAACCCGTCAGCCATAGAGCAGGCGCAGGGCCACGGCGGCTTCATGCTTGACGGCTCGATAGGCCGCAGCATATACTTGAAGCGCGGTATGCTCTCAATCAACCTTATGGTTACCAACATCTTGAACAACCAGAACCTCTGCACTGGCGGCTACGAGCAGAGCCGAAGCAACTACACAAGCTCTGAAAACAAGCGTGGCTACAACTTCACGAAGAACCCGATGAAGTTCTACGCTTACGGCACCAACGGTATGCTGAACATCACTTACAGATTTTAAACACTCTAGAAAATGAAAACATTAAAGTATATCAGACTCGCAATGGCTGCTCTTGTCATAGGCATGGCTGCGACGTCGTGTATGGACGACGACTGGGACGACCCCACGGGAGACATCCCTCCGTATGGCAATAACAACCTGGAGGAAACCAACGTCATTTCGATAGCCGACCTGAAGGACTCTTACGCCTCGACGTTGCGCTTGGCTAACGACACCGCACGCATCCTTGACGACATACAGATAAAGGCTCGCGTAACTGCGAACGACGTAGGCGGCAACGTGTATAACTACATAGCCGTTGACGACGGCACGGGCGGCATGATAATATCAGTAGCACAGGGTGGCCTTTGGGCTTACCTGCCTGTTGGTCAGGAAATCCTTGTAAGTCTGAAAGACCTCTACATAGGTTGCTACAACTACCAGCCGCAAATAGGCACGCCGTACACAGACTCACGTGAACGCACGTTCCCGAGCCGCATGAACCGCACCCTGTGGCAGCAGCATTTTAAGATTATTGGCAAGGCAGATTCGTCATTGGTAGTGCCTTTCGAGATAGACATTGACAAGGTTGACGACATCAACTATATGGCGGAGCACGTTGACAAGCTCATAACCGTGAAGGGCGTTGAGCTGACCGATGCCGACGGCGAGGCTACGTTTGCACCTGAAGACGCGGTGACTGGCAACGGCGTAAGTCGTGAAATCAACGGCAACTCAAGTTTCGTAGTACGCACGAGCACGTATGCCGACTTCGCGGCTACGGTGATGCCGCAGGGCAAGGTTGACATCACGGGCGTGCTGACACGCTACGGCACTACGTGGCAACTCGTAATGCGTACCGCCAATGACATTAAGCTATCTGAATAAAACAACAGTTTAACACAATAAAAGAAAACCATTTATTATGAAAAAGATATTATGTTCAGTGTTCGCCCTTGCTTTTGCGGCGTTCACCTTTACGAGTTGCGAGGACGTTCCGGCTCCGTATGATATACCACAAGGCGGCCAAGGTGGGGCAGGGTTGCCGGAAGGAGTATATGTTGATGAAAGTTTTTCAAACTCGTTCGGCTCTTTCACTGAATTTACAACTAAGGGTACACCGTGGGTTATAGATTTCAGTACAGCTAAAGGCTCGGGTTATGACAATAATAGTCAGACAACAACAGAGTCTGAAAGCTACCTCGTTTCATCTGAAATAGACCTTACAGAGTCTACGGGAGCATATATCCAGTTTGAGTATATTTACCGTTATGCCAACAGAGCTGGTGCAGAGAACAAGGTGCTTATAACCGATAGCTACACTGGCGACCCGACAACAACTACATGGGAAGACATCACCGGCACACTTGTTGAAGGTTCTGATTGGACAACATTTTCGACGTATGCACGCAACATTGATAGCAAATACTTAGGCAAGAAGATTGTCATTGCATTCTATTACGCCTGCACAAACAACTCTTCAACTTGGGAAGTAAAGAACGTAACAGTTGTTGAAGGAGAAGTTGAGGAAGGCGGCGGTGACCCTGAGCAGCCAGAAGAGCCAGAAGAGCCGATAACAGGTGAGAACCTTCTTGAAAACGGAGGCTTTGAAACATGGTCAAGTACATCGCAGCCTGACAATTGGAAGTCAACTACAACGGCTTCGAGCGCGAAGCTGGAGCAAAGCACAGATGCGCATAGTGGCAGCTATTCTGTAAAAGTAATTGGTGACGCGGGTAGCAATAAGCGTCTTGCTTACAAGGAAATAACCCTTAAGGCCGGTACTTATCAGATGTCATTCTACGCCAAGGCGGTAGAAAGCGAGGGTACGGTCAACATAGGATATGTTCCGGTGACCGACGGAAAGGTAGGACAGTATATGTATAAAGACAACGGTTATACTGACCTTAGCAGCACGGAATGGACTGAAGTGACAAATACATTTACTCTGGATGCAACTACTACGGTGAACCTTGTAGTGATGAACTCGAAGTCGCCGGGCAAGGATGTGCTTGTAGATGACTTCACGCTTACTACAAATGATGGCGGACTTACGGATGAACAGCCAGAAGAACCGACTGTTACTACGGCCACGTATGCCTTGACAACGAACGTGGCAAGCGGCTCTAAGTTCGTATTTGCCGCACAGACAGGCGGCAACAATTACGTTGTGGCTACACCGGTAGAGGAGACATATAATTACGGTTGGCTTTATACAGAGGACGTTACGATGCAGGATAACGCTGTAACGACTTCGGAGGACAACGAATTCACTATCACGGCGGTAGGCGGTGGTTATACTGTCCAAGATAATTACGGCCGGTATTATTATATGGCTGGAACTTACGATAGCTTCAATGTTTCAACAGACATGCCATCTTCTGGCGGTGTTTGGACAATAACATTCAACGATGATAACACCGTAAACGTAACAAACGTTGAGATGGGCAAGACATTGCAATATTCGGCGGATCATTCAAGCTTTGGTGCTTATACGGATAGCAGGGGCACATTGCCAAGCCTTTTCGTAAAGCAATAAAAGGAGTCGGTAATTCGCAGGCAATCAGCCGCTTTTCAAAAGGCCACCTTTCGCACGGCGAAAGGTGGCCTTTTGTCGTGTAAAAGATGGCCTTTTGCACTGCAAAAGGTGGCATGTTGGGAAACGACTGGTTATCAGAAGCCGTCTTATTGGCGGCAACCGGCATGTTGGAAGCATGACTATGGGCAGTCCGGCAAAGGCATTATTTCACTTGAAAAGTTTGGAAATGACGGTCAAAAAGGTTATCTTTGCATAAGATAAGCTGCACTCGGGAAATTGAGAGCAAGCTCTCTTTCCGCTCGTTTGCATTATCTTTGCTTGCGGATAAATATTTTTATGGCTGTTGACATTGTTAAGAGAATAAAAGATACGGCACTGGCAGTAATGCCAGAAAACGGCAAGGTGATATTGTTCGGCTCGCGTGCGCGTGGTAATTGGCATGAGGGGTCGGATTGGGATTTGCTCGTTTTATTGGACAAAGACTGTATAAGTGAGAGTGACCACGAGCAGTATGCCTATCCGTTTTGGGAACTTGGTTGGGATATTAACGCCATGATACATCCCATAATCTATACAATGAAAGAGTGGAATGCACGCCGTGGCAGCGAGTTTTATGATAACGTAATATCTGAAGGGGTTGTGATATGTTGACAACGGAGGAGCGCAGGGCAATAATAAGGTTTAGGGTGGAGAAAGCGTATAATGTTTAAATAATGGTAATAAACCTCCGGATAAATTTTGAAGTTAGCCGGAAAATGAGTAACTTTGCAGCCCGAAAGCGTTTTATCGCGAAGAAACAGATTAACATTCAATTTTAAACTAACGATGAAGAAAGGTATCCATCCCGAAAACTATCGCCCCGTCGTATTCAAGGATATGTCCAACGGCGATATGTTCCTTACACGTTCCACATGCAAGACAACGGAGACAGTGGAATTTGAAGGTGAAACTTACCCAGTGGTAAAAGTCGAAATCTCAAGCACTTCGCACCCGTTCTATACGGGCAAGAGCAAGCTCGTCGACACGGCAGGCCGCGTAGACAAGTTCATGAGCCGCTACGGTAAGGCGCGCAAATAATATATTCACATATATTTTGAAGGCAAAAGGAAATGCGTTTTGGCGTAGTCGCATATACGCCAAAACGCATTTTTTGTCTGTTTAGGCAAGCTTCTACTACTAAACAAACAATGATATGAACAGGTTTTATTATTTTCTCATGCTGCTTGCCGCGGCCTTTTCGTTCGCATCGTGCAGCGATGACGACGGCGGCGGCTCGCAAGGCGGTGGACGCAATGCCAACAGGAACATCGTCACTGACGAGCCGGCGGTGGCACGCCTTGAGTTTCCGCGCCTGAAAGAAGGCAACAACAAGGTTATAGTTTACCGTACAAGCGACAATCGGACGTATGATGCCGACCGTGTGAACTTCGCCGTTGAGTGGGACTGTGACAAGAAGTCGCAACGCTGGTCGTGCTATCAGATGCACCGGGGGTATAGCGGAAGCTTCAGCAGGGTTGTCGATGGCTACTTTAATGACACGGAGAATCTTGACCCGGGTGACTATTATGAAACGGACTATATTTATCGTTCAGGTTATGAGCACGGGCATATCTGTCCTAATGCGGACAGGACGTATTCTAACAGAGCCAACTACCAGACATTTTATATGACAAATATGCAGCCGCAATATCGTAAGTTCAATGGTTACACTAATAGCGGTTCAGATCGTGGCGAGGGGCTTTGGGTGAGAATGGAGAACTGGCTGCGCCGCATTACTCCGGACAATACGACGGATACTTTGTATGTATGCAAGGGTGGAACAATCGACAGTGACGAAAACATAATTGAACGTTTGCAAGGCAGGCTGATTGTACCGAGATATTTCTTTGTGGCCTTACTGATGAAAAATAGCTTGGGGTATAAAGCTATTGGACTGTGGTTCGAACAGGATGAAAACAATTGGCATGACGACGAACCACTGTCAAATTTCGCCATGACGATAGACGATTTGGAGGAACTTACAGGCATAGACTTCTTCTGTAACCTGCCTGACGATATAGAAGAAGACCGCGAAAGCACAATGGCAATCAGGACTTGGGGACTAAACTGACGGTTAATTCATAATGCACAATGCACAATTCATAATGGGGCGGACGCCGTGCAATAAGTCAGTAATCAATGACTTTCGTTAAGTTTGCACGGCGTCCGCCCCATTATGAATTGTGCATTGTGAATTATGAATTATTTATCTGTGAGCAGTTCTTTTTCCGCCATCAGGTCGTCGTCGGTCATCCGTGGCGCCGGCACGTCCCTCATGCGCACTACGTCTTCGCTTCCGCAGGTGTATTGGTAGTAAAGCCGTTCCTTTTCGTCAAGCTCTTCGTATTGTTTCAGGCATCCTTTGGCTTTGAGAAAGTCCTCGCGCGACGTGTCGTCGGTAGCCTTTACGAAGAGTATGCGCCTTGCTATCGGGTTGTGGTTGTAGTCAAGGCAGGTGTATATTCCGCGCAGGTAGGGCGGGCGTTCGAACATTGGCAGCTTCAGGCAGATGTTGAAAAGAGCGAGCTGCGGCGGCCTGTTTTCGTTGAACATGATGTACATGTGGCTGAGTCCGTTCATCAGTGCGAAGCCGTGATGCGTGGAACCGTAGGCGTTGTTGTGCACAACTTCCAGGTAACTGCCGTCAGCCGACGGCGTGATGAGGTACGGTTCTATTTTCATCGCGTTTGAACTTGACGACACGCTGTAGCTGATGTACATTCCGCTGAAGCTGGTGCTGCCGTTCAACGCGTCCTTCATGGCCTGCGATATTGTGTCGGTATGCACGTTGCCGGTATTGCTATCGGCCTTTTTGGGAGTGGCGTCCATGGCGAATACGGCGGTCTTTATTTTGTCCAACTGCCCGAGCAGCTTTTTCTTCGACACATTGTTCACCCATACAAGGGCCTCGTCAAGGGCCTTGTCTTCGTTCATTCCCTTGCCCGTGTTCTTGAAAAATTCAGGCATTACGGTGGTGAACAGGGCTGAGAGTACGCTTGGCGTAAGCCCCGTCTGTGTGGCAATCTCCTTCATCTTCACACCCTTGCTGCGCAAGAACTTTATCCTTTCGTAGATTTCTTTCAGGTCGTTCATAATTTGTTTTGATGAAAAATGAAGAATGAATAATGAAAAATCAGCCTGTTGCATGTGCCGTATTGTTCATTTTTTCATTATTGATTTTTCATTTGCATAAATTCCGTTGCAAAGTTAAACATTATATTTAAATACCTATATTGCAAACCGGTTACAATGGGGTTGCAATGTTTTTGTATTGGCGATAAGTAACGGTTTCATTCATTTTAATGAATTGTTACGGCTGTATTATTCATTTGATATTCATTTTTTCACTGTCGGCGGCGGCGTAATTTTGCAGCGTCAAAGAAACTTCATGGGGTCATGCGGTCGTAAGGTGATGCGGTTGTGCGGTGCAACCGATGAGCCGTAAAACCTCAAAACCGTAAAACCCATAAAACCGGATATGACATGAAACAAGTTATCAGCAAATTTCCAAACCTGCGGACGGCGGCCTCAAACATGCCCGACTGGCTCTTCGTGCTATGGGCCGGAGGCACTGCGCTGCTGTCGTATTCACTCGTTTACGCCCTGCGCAAGCCATTCACGGCAGCCGAGTTCGACGGACTGCAGGTGGCAGGGATGGACTACAAGATTGTCGTCAGCATCATCCAGCTCATCGGTTACGTGTGCGCCAAGATGCTCGGCATCAAGTTCATATCAGAGCTTAAGCCTGAAGGCCGCCTCAAGTTCATCATCGGTTCGGCGGCGTTGTCAGAGCTGTCGCTCGTCGCTTTCGGTCTTCTGCCCGCGCCTTACAACATCTTCGCCTTGTTCTTCAACGGCCTTTCGCTGGGCTGCATGTGGGGAGTAATCTTCAGTTTCCTCGAAGGCCGCCGTACAACCGACATCCTCGCGAGCATCATGGGAGTAAGTATGGCGTTGAGTTCGGGCGTTGCAAAGTCGCTCGGTCTTTATGCTCTGAACGACCTCGGGGTAAGCGAGTTCTGGATGCCGGCACTTGTCGGGGCGGTGGCTTTTCCCCTGCTGTGCTTCATGGGATGGATGATGACCAAGTTCCCGGCGCCCACTGCGGCCGACATCGCCGCCCGCACCAAGCGCGTTACGCTCGACGGACGCCAGCGTTGGCAGCTTTTCGTCAAGTTCATGCCGCTGCTTATAATGCTGTTCGGCGCCAACCTGCTGCTCACCGTGCAGCGAGACATCAAGGAAGACTTCATTGTCTGCATAATAGATGTCAGCCAAGTGTCGTCCTGGGCGTTTGCACATCTCGATTCAATCGCCACCCTTGTGCTGCTCGGAGTGTTCGCCCTGCTGTCAGCTGTCGGCAACCATCTGCGCGCCTTGTGCCTAATCCTTATAATGTCGGCCATCGGCATGGGCACGATAGCTTTCCTCGGAGCTGAAGCCGGGTCGCTGAACATGCCGGTAACGGCATGGCTCTTCTTGCAGACTCTTTGCATAGACATAGCCTATTTGAGTTTCCAGACCATCTTCTTCGAGCGGTTTATCGCCTGCTTCAAGGTGCAGGGAAACGTCGGTTTCTTCATAATCACAATCGACTTCATCGGCTATCTCGGCACGCTTTGCCTGCTCCTGTTCAAGGAGTTCCAAGCTCCGCATATCGACTGGACGTCGTTCTACAAAGGCATGAGTGTCTACATAGGTATTGCCTGCTGCCTGGCGTTTGCAGGGTCGATAATCTACATGATAAACAAAGTGTACACAGTAAAGGGTTTTAAGATAGTAAAGGGCGGCGCGGAGAAAAGCAGTGAGCATCACAACTGCGACCTTTCCACCACCCAGCAGCAAAATCTTACCACCGCATAACCCTATAACCTCACAACCGTAAAACCCCAAATACACCGTATAACCGTAAAACCCAATAACCGTATAACCCAAAACAACAGATATGAGAAAGATTGAATGTGTGATAATGGACTGGGCGGGAACCGCCGTTGACTATGGATGCTTCGCCCCGGTGGCGGCGTTCGTGGAGAGTTTCAAGGCCATCGGAGCGCCCGTATCGGCAGCTGAGACGAGGGCGCACATGGGACTTACCAAGATTGAAGAGGTGCGCGCGCTGTTCGCCATCGACCATGTTGGTGCTGATTTCCGTGCCAAGTACGGCCGCGAATGGGGCGAGGAGGACGTCCAGAAGTGCTACAATATGTTCCAGGAGGAGCTTTTCCGCACGTTTGAAGACTACTCAAAGCCCATCACGGGAGTGATGGAGACCATCTCGGAGCTGCGCCGCAAGGGGATAAAGGTTGGCTCGACGACCGGCTATACGCGGCAGATGATGGACGTGGTTATACCTGCTGCGGCGCGTCTCGGCTACGTAATAGACAACTGCGTGACGTCCGACAACCTGCCCGGAGGCCGCCCCAAGCCCTACATGATATTCCAGAACATGTGCGAGATGGACGTTCCCTCGCTGCAATCTGTAATGAAAGTGGGCGACACAATATCCGACATCAAGGAGGGAGTGAACGCCGGCGTGTGCAGCGTAGGCGTAATCTTGGGCAGCAACGAGCTTGCACTTACCGAGGACGAGGTGGCCGCCATGCCTGCCGACGAGTTGAAGGCGAGGATGAAAGCGGTGCGTTACAGGATGTACGCAGCCGGTGCCGACTATGTGATTGACGACATAACGGAGCTTCCGATGTTGATAGAAGTGTTGAACAAATAAATAAAAGAAGCCCTAACCCGACCTCCCCGAGGGGAGGAGTCAGGCAATTAGTCACCTCCACTCGGCGAGGTTGGGTGGGAACTTATAAAATTTTTGACTTATGAGACCATATTTATTGCTTACCCCCGGACCGTTGACTACAACGGAGACAGTGAAGAACGCCATGATGAGCGACTGGTGCACATGGGACAAAGACTATAACGAAGGCGTAGTGGAAGTAATCAGGAAAGAGCTTGTAAGCATCGCTTCGAGCCGCCCCGAAGAATATACGGCGGTGCTGATGCAGGGCAGCGGCACGTTCTGTGTCGAGGCTACGCTCGGCAGCACGGTGCGTCCTGACGACCATCTGCTCGTCGCAGCCAACGGCGCTTACGGCAAACGTATGGGCACTATTGCCGAGTATTACAGGCTGAACTGCCACGTGATGAAGTTCGACGAGACTGAACCCGTCAGCCCTTCGGCCATCGACGCTTACCTGACCGAGCACGAGGAAGTGACCCATGTGTCGGTAGTCCACTGCGAGACGACCACCGGCGTGCTCAATCCTCTTGAAGAAATAGCCGCCGTAGTGAAGCGCCACGGCAAGACGTTGATTGTCGACGCGATGAGCAACTTCGGCGGAGTGCCCGTAGACATGGCAGCTCTCGGCATAGACTTCCTTATCAGTTCGGCCAACAAGTGCATCCAGGGCGTGCCCGGCTTCGGCTTCATCATAGCCCGCCGCTCGCTTCTGGAGCAGTGCAAGGGCGTTGCACGCTCGCTCTCGCTCGACATTTACGACCAGTGGGAGACAATGGAGAAGGGGCACGGCAAGTGGCGTTTCACATCGCCTACACACGTAGTGCGCGCCTTCATGCAGGCTCTGACGGAACTGAAGGCCGAGGGTGGGGTTGCCGCACGCCACGCACGCTACTGCGAAAACCACCGCGTGCTCGTCGAGGGGATGCGCTCCTTGGGCTACAAGACACTCCTGCCGGACGAGTGGCAGTCGCCCGTCATCACTTCGTTCTACTATCCCTCGGCATCGTTCGACTTCCAGTCGTTCTACCAGCAGCTCAAGGCGAAGGGCTTTGTCATCTATCCCGGCAAGATTTCACAGGCCGACACGTTCCGCATCGGCAATATTGGCGACGTGCATCCTGACGACTTCCGCCGCCTGGTTGACGCCATACGCGAGTTGCAGTAGTAGCGCATTGAATGGCGCATTGGGGTGATTTGACATGCCGGAGCAGTTTGCCGGCAAAACGAAAGGCCGTCTTTTATAAGCTAAAAGACGGCCTTTCGCGTTGTAAAAGGTGGCCTTTTGCAGGGCAAAAGGCCACCTTTTGGAAGGCGGTTTGCAAGTTACTGGTAATCAAGAGGTTACTGGGAAGACTGGGAGAGCTGGGAGGTGTGGGGAGAACTGGGATGGAAATAGACCTCAGCAGCATATCAGGCTCCCTCCCTTCGGGAGGGTTGGGGTGGGTTTTTGTTATATTTTTATTATCTTTGCACCATGCTAATGATAATCACAGTGCTGGCGTATTTCGCCGTGCTTTGCCTTTTAGGCAGGCTTACTTCGAGGCGTGCCACCAACGAAACGTTCTTCCGTGCCGACCGCAAGTCGCCTTGGTGGATGGTTGCTTTCGGCATGATTGGCGCGTCGGTGTCGGGCGTCAGCTTCGTCTCCGTGCCCGGAATGGCGGTCAGGTCAGACTTCACCTACCTTCAGGTGTGCCTCGGCTTCATCCTTGGTTATTTCATTGTGGCGTTCGTCCTGCTGCCAGTGTATTACCGGCTGAACCTCGTCACCATATACACTTACCTGCTGAGGCGGTTCGGACGGCGGTCGTACAAGACGGGGGCGGCCTTCTTCATTCTGTCCGACCTTTGCGGCGCGGCGGTCAAGTTCTACATTGTGTGCATCATCCTGCAACGCTTCGTGCTCGACGGTTACGGCGTTCCGTTCTTCGTCACCGTGCCCGTGCTGATGCTGCTCATCTGGCTTTACTCGCGCCGCGGCGGCATAAAGACCTTGGTTTGGACAGATTCTTTCCAGACGTTGTGCATGCTCGCCGCCCTTGTGCTTATTATAATAAAGGTGGCCGGGGCGTTGGACATGAGCCTTGGCGAAGCCGTCAAGGCAGTGGCGGCCAGCCCTCACAGCCGCGTTTTCGAGTTCTCTGACTGGATGTCGCCACAAAACTTCTGGAAACAGTTTGTCAGCGGCGCGTTCATCGTCATCGTTATGACCGGCCTCAATCAGAACATGATGCAGAAAAACCTTACCTGCAAGACGCTGCGCGAGGCTCAGAAAGACATGTGTACGTATGGTTTCGCCTTTGTGCCGGTAAACCTTTTGTTTTTAAGTCTTGGCGTGTTGCTTATTATGTTGGCGCAAAAAGATGGGCTGGCGATGCCCGCAAGTCCTGACGACCTTTTGCCGATGTTCGCCGCAACGGGGCGTATGGGCGACTTGGTGGCCGTGCTTTTCACCATAGGTATTGTGGCGGCGTCGGCCAGCACGATTGATTCTTCGCTCACGGCGCTCACCACTTCTTACTGTGTTGACATAAAAGAGCGTCCCGGTGACGAGCGTCTGCGCCGCCGTGTGCACCTTGGCATGGCCGCGGCGGCCGTGTTGTTCATCATAGCTTTTCGCGCATTGAACTCCACAAGCCTTATTGATGCGGTCTACATCCTGTGCTCTTACACCTACGGTCCTCTGCTCGGACTCTTCGCCTTCGGTCTTTTGACAAAGCGCGAGGCCGACGACCGCATCGTGCCTTACATCGCCATAGCCTCTCCCTTGCTCTGTCTTGCGCTCGATTACGTCACTTCCCACTTCACAACCTACCGTTTCGGCTACGAGCTTCTGTTGCTTAACGGCGCGCTGATGTTTTTGGGTCTTATGATGAAAAACCCACCCCAGCCCTCCCGAAGGGAGGGAGCTTGATTACCTTTTGCCTGTAGCGTCATCATAAGTAACTAAGCTCCCTCCCTTCGGGAGGGCTGGGGTGGGTATTGCCTTCTCACCTTTCACACGATGCCTTGTTCCCTAAGATACCTGTCGGCCTCGATAGCTGCGCGGCATCCGCTGGCCGCCGCCGTTATGGCTTGCCGGTAGTGAGGGTCTGCCACGTCGCCAGCGGCGAACACTCCGGGCACTTTCGTGCGTGGCGTTCCAGGCTCGGTAATGATGTATCCGGTCTCGTCTGTGTCGAGCCAGGGCTTGAATATGTCGCTGTTCGGCTTGTGTCCGATGGCGAGGAAGAAGCCGTCTATGGGCAGTTCGTACACCTGTTCGTCGGCCTCTCCTTTGCGTTTTACCAGGCGAACGCCCTCAACGTTGCCGTCACCGAACAGTCCCAGCGTGTTGTGTTCAAACAGAATTTCGATGTTTTCGGCTTCTTTCACGCGCTTCTGCATCACGTCCGACGCACGCAGGAACGGCTTTCTTACTATCATGTACACCTTCTTAGCCAGTCCGGCGAGGTAAAGTGCCTCCTCGCAGGCTGTGTCTCCGCCGCCCACTACGGCAACGGTCTTCTTGCGGTAGAAGAACCCGTCGCATGTGGCGCATGCCGAAACGCCGCCGCCTTTGTACTTTTCCTCGTCGGCAAGGCCGAGGTATTTGGCCGACGCGCCTGTGGCTATGATAACCGTGTCGGCGCTGATGGTGTGACCGTCGTCGGTTGTCAGCGTGTAGGGAGCTTTGCCGAGGTCTGCCTTTGCAATTACTCCTTCGCGTATGTCGGTGCCGAAGCGTTCGGCCTGTGTGCGGAAGTCAAGCATCATCTGGTTGCCGTCCACTCCGTCGGGGTAGCCGGGAAAGTTCTCGACTGTTGTCGTCTGTGTAAGCTGTCCGCCTGTCTGCAGACCGCAATACATTACGGGATGCAGGTTGGCGCGCGCCGCGTAGATGGCCGCCGTGTAGCCTGCCGGGCCGCTGCCGATGATGAGGCAGCGTATATGTTCGTAATTCTCCATAGAAAAAGAGTTAAGAATTAAGAGTTAAGAATTAAGAAAGTATGATTTGCCGGCAGTTTGACCGTCAAGGCATATTTTCTTAATTCTTAACTCTTAATCCTTAATTATTCAATAGTTCCACAATCTGTTTTTCGATGTTCTCAATCTTCTCTGTCGGCTCGAAGCGTGCTACTACCATGCCCTTCTTGTCGATGAGGAACTTGGTGAAGTTCCACTTGATGTCCGATTTGCTCTTATAGTCAGGGTCTTCCTTCGACAGCATGTCGTCGAGGATGTGTGTAAGCGGATGGCTCTCGTCCCATCCGGCAAAGCCCTTCTGGCTCTTGAGGAACTGGTACAGCGGCTCGGCGTCGTCGCCGTTTACCTTTATCTTCTTGAAACGGGGGAACTCCGTGCCGTATGTCAGCTTGCAGAACTCGTGTATTGCCTCGTCGGTGCCGGGAGCCTGCTGGCCGAACTGGTTGCAGGGGAAGTCCAATATGGTGAACCCGTCGGCGTGATGACGCTCGTAAAGTTTCTCCAACTCCTCGTACTGTGGCGTGAAACCGCACTTCGTCGCGGTGTTTACTATCAACAGCACTTCGTTCGCATACTCTTTCAGCGATACGTCCTTGCCTTTCCTGTCCTTGACAGCGAAATCATAAATAGTCTTCATCTTATTTGTCGTTTAAAAACATTTGGTTTGTCATTGTCGCCGGTGCATGCGCCGTGCAGGCGGTTGTGGGGGAGTGTCGCCCGTCTTTTCCGTATGCAGGCTTGCATTATGCAAAGATAGTGAAAGGTGAGCGTAACGGCAAATGAAAAACGATTTTTTTGATTTGCCGTTGCCGAACCGCATCCTGTCTTCGCGAAGCAAAGATAGTGAAAATACGTTTCAGTTCAAAATTTAATACAATTTTATTTTCATCTTTTAACCCTTGGCGGCTTCGTTTGCAGCGCGTTGCCGGGCGGTTTGTGCCTCTTTGTAACCTGTTGAGTATCAGCGCGTTTACAAAAGGCCGTCTTTCGGCTTGCAAAAGGTGACCTTTTAGCTTGTAAAAGACGGCCTTTTGGACGGTAAAACGTGGCCTTTCGCAAACACGTGTGACTCACTGTGTAGGGGAAACGGTAATGCCTGATAGGGAAATCCCCCGTAAAAATATGGATGTATGCTTGTGGAAACACGACGAAAACGCTAATTTTGCAGCATAGAATTTAATCAAATAACACTGTGAGTATGAAAAAGTTTACTTCTTTATCAGTTATAATAATGATGATGGCGGCGGCGTTCACGCTTGTGAGTTGCAACGAAGACGACTACATTGCCGATACGCTGTGGGGCGTGTGGGAAGGCGATATGCAGGTAAGCGTGGACTATCACGGGTACACGTACTATGCTTACGAGACAGAACTTGCCTTTGACCGCGACCCTTACGAGTACGCTTCCGGCACCGGGTATTGGGTTGATTACTACAGCGGGGCGCCGTGGGACTATTATGCAAGCCACATAACGTGGACTGTTGACGGTGGTGGCATAAACATATATTCGCACGAAGACGACACGTATTTTTACATTTATGACTACACCTTGTCTAACAATTACTTCACGGGATGGCTCGAAAGCGAATACGGTGACGACATACGTTTCCGCCTGAGCAAGACTTACTCGCCCAATTGGAACGACTTTGACTATGGCTGGGACGTCTGGCTCGACTATGGCTCGCCGTGGTACTCTGCGCCAGGAACACGCTCCGGCGACGCCGTACAGGACAAACCTGTAAGGCATGTGGGGAAGAAATAATTAAGAATTAAGAGTAAAGAATTAAGAAAATATCCTTTGTCAATTGGGAAATGGACATTTTCTTAATTCTTTACTCTTAATTCTTAATTGCTATTAATGCTTCTCAGCACGTTCACCGCTTCCTCAACCGTGGGAACGTTGCTTACCGTCATCATTCTCTTTCCGGCTATTTCCTTCAGGTTGCAGCGGCGAGGGTTGTGACCGACGAAGTTCAACACGTTGTCGAAAGCCTTGCTCTTGTAGTACGCGCTCATGGGGTTTGACACGAATTGCATGCGCATCTGCCCCTGCCGCAGCATTATTTTCTCGCATCCCAAGCTGCGACCCAACCGGCGCAGGGGCACAACCTGCATAAGCTCCAGTCCCTCGTGGGGCACCGGGCCGAACCTGTCTTCAAGTCGTGAGCGGTATTCCTGCAGTCCGGCGTCGTCCTTTATGTTGTCCAGTTCGCGGTAAAGCAGCATGCGTTCGCTGCTGCTCGGCACGTACAGGTCGGGCAGATACATCTCCAAGTCGCTCTCTATGGCGCAGTCTTCCACGAACTCGTCGCCGGCGATTTCCTGTCCTCCGGCCATCTCCTCTTCGTACATCTCGCTGAACTCGTCGTTCTTCAGCTCCGTTACAGCTTGGTTGAGGATTTTCTGGTAGGTCTCGTAGCCGAGGTCTTCCATGAACCCGCTCTGCTCCGCTCCGAGCAAGTTGCCCGCTCCGCGGATGTCAAGGTCCTGCATGGAGAGGTTGAAGCCGCTGCCAAGTTCGGAGAAAGTCTCAAGCGCTTCGAGCCTTCTGCGCGCCTCTTGGGTGAGCGCCGACATTGGCGGAGCAAGCAGATAGCAGAACGCCTTGCGGTTGCCGCGCCCCACGCGGCCGCGCATCTGGTGCAGGTCAGACAGTCCGAAGCGGTGAGCGTCGTTTATTATTATGGTGTTGGCGTTGCCTATGTCGATGCCGTTTTCTACGATGGTGGTTGACAGCAGCACGTCGTAGTCGTAGTTGATGAAGCCCATCAGTATCTTCTCAAGCTCCTCCGGCTTCATCTGTCCGTGGCCAATCGCCACCCTCGCATCAGGCACATACTTCTTTATCAGACCGGCAATCTCGGGTAGGTTGCTTATCCTGTCGTTGACGAAAAACACCTGACCGTTGCGGCTCATCTCAAAGTTTATCGCGTCGGCGATGACCTCTTTGTCGAACGTATGCACCTCGGTGCTGATGGGGTAGCGGTTAGGCGGCGGCGTCTGGATAATACTCATGTCCCTTGCGCCCATCAACGAGAATTGGAGTGTTCGCGGAATAGGGGTCGCCGACATTGTAAGCGTGTCAACGTTGACCTTCATCTTGCGCAGCTTCTCTTTCGTTGCGACGCCGAACTTCTGCTCTTCGTCGATGATGAGAAGCCCCAAGTCCTTGAAGGTTACACTCTTTCCGATGAGCTTGTGCGTGCCTACGATGATGTCTATTTTGCCTTCCGCCAGGTCGGCGAGCACCTCTTTCGTTTTCTTCGGACTGCGGGCGCGCGACAGGTAGTCAACCCTTACGGGGAAGTTCTTGAGCCTTTTCGAGAACGTCTGGTAGTGCTGGTAGGCCAGCACGGTTGTAGGCACGAGCACGGCAACCTGCTTTGAGTCGCACGCAGCCTTGAAAGCGGCGCGCACCGCCACTTCGGTCTTGCCGAAACCAACGTCTCCGCACACCAGCCTGTCCATCGGACGGGAGCTTTCCATGTCGGCTTTCACGTCGTTGGTTGCCTTGAGCTGGTCGGGCGTATCTTCGTACATGAAGCTCGCTTCGAGTTCATGCTGCATGAAGTTGTCCGCCGAGAAGGCGAAGCCGCGTTCCTTCCGACGCGCCGCATAGAGCTTGATAAGGTCGCGGGCGATGTCTTTTATCTTCTTCTTAGTGCGCTCTTTCAGGCGTTCCCATGCGCCGGTGCCGAGTGTGCTGAGACGCGGCGGCGTCTCGCTGTCGCGCCGTTTGTACTTCGATATTTTGTAAAGCGAGTGGATGCTCACGTCCACCTTGTCGTTGTTCTGGTAGATGATGCGGATTACCTCCTGGTAACTGTTGCCCGAAGGGACGCGCACCAAGCCGGCGAAACGCCCTATGCCGAAGTCTACATGCACGATGTAGTCGCCCGGTTCCATCTCCTGAAGCTCTTTCATTGTCAGCGCCATCTTGCCCGAACGGGCGGTGTCCGAACGCAGGGAGTACTTGTGGAAGCGGTCGAATATCTGATGGTCGGTGAAGAAGCAGGCCTTCATCACGTTGTCGGCAAAGCCCTCGTGGATGGTTTTCGACACGGGAATGAAGGGGAGTGAAGAACGAAGAGTGAGGAGTGAAGAATGTTCTTGACCGGATGTATTGTTACCGTCATTGGTAACGAATTCTTCGTTCTTCACTCTTCGTTCTTCACTTTTCCCTCTTAATTCTTCACTTCCAAATATCTCCTTGAGCCTTTCATGCTGCTTGGTACTGTCTGCAAGGATGTATATCTTGTAGCCTTTCAGGATGTAGTCTTCGAGCGCACGGGCAAGCAGGTCGAAGTTCTTGTGGAACAGCGGCTGCGGACTTACGTCGATGTGCAGCACCGCGTCGGGCGTGCCGGTGGGCTTCAGGCCGAACTCTATGCGGCGGAATTTCACCACGTCGTCGGCAAATTGTGCGCCCGTTGTCAGCGCATTGTCGGCCCGCAGCTCTTTCATGGCCGCCTGCTGCTCCATTTCGGTAAGCCCTTCGAGTCGGTCTTTCACGGCCTGCGACGAGAAGCCGTCGCGGTATATCTGGTCGATTTTCTCGCGGCAGAACACAAAGTCCTTCATCACGAGCACAGTGTCGGCAGGCAGGAAGTGCAGGAAGGGCACTTTCTCGTCGACAAGCGTAGCCACTTCTGGCACAATCTCGATGCGTTGCCGCTTGTCGCGAGAGAGCTGGCTCTGCACCTCGAAGGTGCGGATTGAGTCGATTTCGTCGCCGAAGAAGTCGATGCGGAACGGGTACTCGCTGCTGAACGAGAACACGTCAAGTATGCTGCCGCGCACTGCGAACTGGCCCGGCTCGTACACATAGTCGGTCTCCTCGAAGCCGAGCGAGCGCAACTGCTTTGACAGCTGCACAATGTCGTGCGTCTCTCCTGCGCCCAATATCACGGTGCGTTCGTCCAGCTTGCGGCGTGAAACCACGAGTTCGGCCAACGCTTCGGGGCATGTGACGATATAGAGGAGTGAAGAGGGAAGAGTGAAGAGTGAAGAACTTTCTTGACCTGACGTATTGTTAGCGCCTTTGGTAATAAATTCTTCACTCTTCGTTCTTCGTTCTTCACTTCCCCCAAGCAGTCTTCCCAACACCTCGGTGCGCAGTATCTCGCTGGCCGCGTCTCGCTGGCCGTACTTCACTTGCCGGCGGAACGACGAGGGGAAGAACAGCACGTTGGCGTTGCCAAGCATCTGCGTAAGGTCGTGGTAGAAGTAACCGGCCTCCTCTGCGTCGTTCAACACGAACAGGCACGGACGCCCGACGCTGCCTGCCACCGATGCGAACAGCACGGGAACGGCCGATGCCAGCGCGCCGTCGATGTAGCCGGTGCGTGCCGACTTGTCACAAAGCATTTTCGCCAACGCCGCCGACTGCGGCGACTTGGCGTATAAATCCAATACTCCTTGTATTTCCATTTCTAACAGGACACAAAGGTACTGCAAAATTTTGGATAACCGTTATTTATGCGTATATTTGTGCAACCACTAACCATAAATCATTTTACATGTATGAAGAAATCAGGGATTACAAGGATTATGCTCGTTTCTGCCGCCATGCTGCTTGTCTTGTCGTGTAGCAACACGAAGGCGAACGCCGCGCAAGACGCGGCCGCTGCAGTGGAGGGGGTTGACGTAATGGAGGTAGACTCGCTGACACTTGTCGCCATAAACGACAACGAAGGAGAGAAGCGTATGCCAAACAAGCTGTTTTACGGAGAGGCCGATTCTGCCAAGGTCGAGCGTCTTTCGCCGGAAGGGTCGGTACCGTCGTCGGTCAGCTGCTTCATCGTCAAAACGCAGGGCAAGAACATCCTGTTTGATACGGGCAACGGGATGGAGCGCGGCGGACGGCTGCTCGACCGCATGAAGGCAGTCGGGATACAGCCTGAAGACATAAATTTGCTCGTACTTACGCACTTCCACATGGACCACATCGGCGGCATGACCGATGGCGGCAGGCCGGTGTTCACCAATGCAGAGGTGTATGTTCCCGATACGGAATACAGTTATTGGATGTGCATGGGCAACCAAAACGGCAAGGCTGCGATGGCCGCAATGGCGGCGTATGGCGACAGGGTACACCGGTTCAAGTACACCGACGTGCTTCCGTTAGGCATCGAGCCTATGCCGGCTCCCGGCCATACGGCTGGCCACACGGTGTATCAGATAGGCCGGTTGCTCATCGTCGGCGACTTGATGCACGGCTTCGACCTGCAAATACAGAGCCTCGACATCTGTCCGAGTTACGACACAAACCCGCGGCTGGCCGCCAGAATGAGGAAGGAATATGTGGAATATATACGTCGCAACAAGCTCGTCACGGCCGGAATGCACTTCCCCGGCAACGGCGTGAAGGAAAGCTTGTAGCCCATCCGGCTGCATGTTTGTAACGCATTGTAAGTCAGCGCCTTTCCAATATGCCACCTTTTACCTTCCAAAAGGCCGTCTTTTACATCGCGAAAGATGGCCTTTTGGAAGGTAATTTGCGGCATATTGCGGTTCATCCGCAAATCTGTTGGATGGTTTTTATTCTATTTTCAGTAAATAATC
>USHW01000020.1 GCA_900554545.1 uncultured Prevotella sp.
CCGCAGTGAGACGGGGTCGCCCCAGGCAGAATGCCGCCCCCCACCGCCAACCCGACAGCGACGCGGCTGCCAAAGCGATACGGGCATCGGCCATGTATGGCACATCCAATGCCGCCGCAACAGCCCATCCGGGCAGCGCAATGGCGAAAACTGCGGCAGGAAAGGCCACCGACAGCCGTGCCAAAGGCGTGCGCCCGACGCGCGGAAGCAGCGTGGCCGCAAGATAGACGGAAGGCGGAAACAGTGGCAACAGGTACACTTGGATTTTAGAACTGACAAGAGAGAGCATCACGAACGTGGTGCACACCGCCGCCAAAAGTAGCTTCTGCATGTCCGTAAGCACAGCCCTGCGCCACACGGCATAGACCGTCAGACAGGCAATCAGCAGTGTCCATGGCGCCATTGAGTACCATATTGCTATGAGATAGTAGTAAAACGGCTCGTCATGATGAAACGAGTTGACCGCCCGGTCGACCGTCTGGTGCAGCAGAAGGTTGGCAAGATAGCCGCTGCCTCCTTCCCAATAAACCGCCGCAAACCATGCAATGCACGGCACGGCGAGCACCGCCCACGTGGTTATTCCCCAGTAGCGGCCTGCCGTGTGGCCGCGGCCTGTCCCAAAAGGAACGCCACCGTCGTTACAAACGGCACGAGTATGCCCATCGGCCCCTTGCTGAATACGGCTAAGAAGATGTACACCGGGAACATGACAGCATTGACCCTGCGCCGCCCACGGCCGCAAACCATGTTGTAAAAGGTGCGCAGCGACAGCGTGATTAACATGCACATGAGCATGTCCATGCGCAGGAATATCGCCATTCCGGCGAACAGTCCGCACGTGACGAGCATCCATCCGCCGGTCTCCGCACAGTCTTTGCCGCAATCTTCGGCCACCCACCGGCTCATTACCGACACTGTTACGAGTGCCGGAACGAGTGAAAACAGCGACAGCAGCCACATCTGATGGCTGCCCGAAAGCGTCTTGGCGGCCATCAGCAGCCACAAGTAGAGCGGCGGCTTGTCGGCGTAAGGCACGCCGTGGTTGGTGAATGCGAACGCAGGGAGAAACCTGTGCATGCCCGTAAAGAACGGAATGCGGCGCGCGCAGGCCGTGCGCATCACCTTGAGAGGGCAGCCCGTGTCCTTCATTCCGTCGTGGGTCATCATGCGGCGGAAGCCGTTTGCTATCTTCGACTGTAGTTTCTTGAAGGCCGAGTCGCGTCGTTCGGCGCGTATGCCCGTCACCATTTCGTACTCGTTGATGTGTCCGAGCAGCAGGTTGAAGTCCTCCGGCGTAGTCTGAAGGTCGGCGTCCATGTAGCCCACGAGCGGCGAACGGGCAGTGTCGATGTCTGCTTTCAGTGCCGCGCTGAGACCTGAGTTGCGCTCCATGGCTATGTAGAAAAAGCCTTCATGCCTGCCGCAGGCATCGGCGATGAGACCGAGGCTGCCGTCGGTTGAGCCGTCGTCAACGAACAGAACGCACGTGCGGCGTATTGATTTTGGCATGAAGTCGGCGAGCCGTTGCTCCAAAGCGGCAATGTTTCCGGCCTCGTTGTACACTGGAATGATGATTGTAAGCTGGTAGTTTCCTGTCTTGTTCATAACCTTTCGGTTGTATTGTACAGGCGCAAAAGTAGCCGCCAATTTTGTTGAAACTTT
The DNA here is from genome assembly GCA_900554545.1 of uncultured Prevotella sp. Lineage (GTDB taxonomy): Bacteria > Bacteroidota > Bacteroidia > Bacteroidales > Bacteroidaceae > Prevotella. The sequence continues at coordinate 1,663 of USHW01000020.1, forward strand.
GAAGAAACCGTGTGGCGGCGAACGGTTGAGGCTGTTTTTAACGTAATTTTCATGCGCCCCTGTTATCCGCATGTACGGTTGTTTATATGCGCAATGGCTGTTGCCAAAATGTAACGGCACCGGCTTTGTTTGCTTGCATATTGTTTTCCGACGGGCTTCCGTGAGCGCGTTTTTCGTAAAATAAAATGCCGCAGGCCAAAATATGGCCGTTTTTCGTGTGCAAACGTAAGTGCATGTGTTGCAGAATGTTGCAGCGTTTGCAGTCTTATGTGTGCGATGTTCGCGGCAGTTTGTTTTGCAAAAGGTGGCCTTTTACAACCTGAAAGGCCACCTTTTGCATTGTCGAAGGCCATCTTTTGCATGTATGTTGATGGCCTTTAGCAGTGCCGAATGGCATGTTTGCGCATTGAATAACTGCCATTCGCACTTAAAACGGCCTTTTCCTTATGCCTTGCCAACCGTGTTTAGCCGCTTCGTTTTTCTATTTCGTGATGATAGGTGTACATTTTTCAAATGACATTTTGTTGACTGAAAGCCTGTTGGTGGTGGCAGAATGTCATCTGCTTGTGAATTTGCCTTCGTATCAGTTCCCCTTTTTAAGCAAAGACTTTTTCTCTTTAAGTAAATATTTTTTTTGTTTTATTGCGGTGTGTATTTTCTTTTATTACATTATGTGTCTTCCTTTATTGCAATACGACCTCCTTCAAATGAGGCTCTCGGTAATCGTCATGCCGCACTGCGATGCGGCATCCAGTGTATGCAAATGGCATCATTTGGCACGTAGGATGTTTTCTGGATGCCGCATCGCAGTGCGGCATGACGATTACCGAGAGCCTCCCTTGAAGAAGGTTGGGATATCAATTATAAATGCTCTGCTCATCTCCAATTCGCAAAGAAACTTCGTTTTTCTTTTGTCGTTGCGCTCGCCTTTCACTATCTTTGCAACTGTTTATCGTGAAAAATTACAGACATCCATGACGCATTACCAACCGTCGTCGTTGCCGAACACGCGCATCGACGCTGCCGACTTGCTGCGTGCCGTGGCCGTGGGCGGCATCATCCTCGTGCATTTTCTCGAGCATCTTAACTTTTACAGCTTTCCTCCGCTGACTAAGTTCGACGAGGCCGTGTGGGACGTTGTGTTCTTCCTGTTGTCGAACAAGATGTACGCCATCTTTGCGATGCTGTTCGGAGTGACGCTGTTCGTGCAGCATGACAACCAGGCGCAGCGCGGTTACGACTTCCGTCCGCGCTTTGTGTGGCGCATGGTGCTGCTGTTTGGCTTCGGACTGCTCGACCTATTGTTCTTCAACGGCGACATTCTTACGGTCTATGCCGTGTGCGGCCTGTTGGTGTTGCCGCTCGTCCGCGCAAGCAACCGCGTGCTGTTGGGCTTCGCCCTGCTGTTTGCGTTGCAGCCGATAGAGGTGGCTTATTTTGTCGGAAGCCTGATAAATCCGCAGCTTCAGCCGCTCAACCTCGGTTCTGACGCCATGTTCGGCGCGATAATTCCTGCGCAGGAAGGCGGCAGTTTGTTAGATGTGGCCGTGGCAGGGCTGCGTTATGGCCTGCCCATAAACTTCACGTGGGCCATCGAGCACGGGCGGTTCATGCAGACGTTGTTCCTTTTCCTGCTCGGACTTTGGGTCGGCAGGCGCCGCCTGTTGTATGACGAGGGGCATAATGCGGCGGTGTGGAAGCGCACAATGCTGTGGTCGTTGGTGGCCTTTGCGGTGCTCTGTCCGCTGCGCTATACTGTGCCGCAGATGTTCGCTTCGCCGTGTGCCGAGGCTTCGCTGACGGTGATGCTCGACATGTGGAAGAACCTTGCGATGATGCTTTTCTATGTAAGTTCCATCACGCTGATGTACCACCGCACGCGCATGCGCCGCTACCTGTCGAAGCTGTTGCCGTATGGCAAGATGAGTTTGTCGAACTACATAGGCCAGTCTGTTGTCGGCGGCTTCATCTTCTACCACTGGGGGCTTGGCCTTTATACGGTCAGCGGCCATGCCATGAGCCTTGCCCTTGGCGTTGTCTTCGTGCTGTTGCAGTACACGTTCTGCCGCCTTTGGCTTGCAAGCCATAAGCGCGGGCCGCTCGAGCAGCTGTGGCATAACGCCACGTGGATGGGGGCGCGCAGGTCGAAAAAGTGAGGTTTATTTTAGGAGTTAAAGAAGTTAAAGGAGTTTTTCGCTTCGCTCAAGGAAACTCCTTTAACTTCTCTAACTCCTTGACAAATGGCTTTAACTCCTTAGCGAACGCAGTGAGCGATAACTCCTTTAACTTCTCTAACTTCTAAAATAAAAGTCAGTTCTGCTGCCATTTATTTTAATATAAGGTGGATTTTTAGTAATTTTGCACCGATTTGACTTGTTATCGGAATGAAGTTCAGCGACGTTATAGGACATGAAGAGGTGAAGCAGAGGCTGCGGCAGATGGTCAGTGAAGACCGTGTGCCTCATGCCTTGATGTTCTGCGGACCGCGGGGCAGCGGAAAGATGGCGCTTGCCTTGGCTTTCGCTTCGTATCTGTTGTGCCGCGACAGGAGCGGCGGCGATGCGTGCGGAGCGTGCCCGCAGTGCGCCATGACGGCCAAGTTGGCTCATCCCGATTTGCATTTCTCATACCCCGTAATCCGTCCTTCGGGCACCGGTTCGGAGCATAAGATGTCGAGCGAGGACTTTGCTTCGGAGTGGCGCGAGCTGCTTTTGCAAGGCCCTTACTTCACGATAGAGCAGTGGCTGGCCTGCATGGGCGCGGCCAACCAGCAGGCACAGATGGGCGTTGGGGAAAGTGATGCGCTGTCAAGGGCGTTGAGCCTGAAGTCAAGTCAGGGCGGATACAAGGTCGCAATATTATGGTTGCCCGAGCGGATGAACGCCGAATGTGCCAACAAGATGCTCAAACTGCTTGAAGAACCGCCGCAAGCCACGGTCTTCTTGCTTGTCTGCGAAGAGCCGGGGATGCTAATCGACACCATAAAAAGCCGTGCACAGCGCATTGATGTGCGCCGCATTGCCGACGAAGACATAGAGCGTGCCCTCGTGGAACGCCGCGGAATAGACCCCGACGGGGCGCGTAGACTGGCGCGTGCGGCCGGCGGCAGCTGGCTCGGAGCACTTGAAGAGCTTGATGCCGGAAACGAGAAGAAGGAATTTCTCGACATGTTCATCTCGTTGATGCGCCTCGCATACATGCGCAAGATAAAGGATTTGAAGAAGTGGAGCGACACCGCCGCCGCACTCGGACGTGAACGGCAGAAGCGCATGTTGGAGTATTTCCTGCGGCTGGTGCGCGAGAACTTCATGTACAACTTCCGCAATCCGCAGCTTTGTTACATGACCCGCGATGAGGAAAACTTCGCCCGTAACTTCTCGCCTTATATCAATGAGGCCAACGTTTTGGAGATTTCGGCGATGATGAACCGCGCCATACGCGACATAGGACAGAACGCAAACGCCAAGATTGTGTTCTTCGACATGGCGACGAACATCATCGTTGCCCTGATAAGAAAACCTTAGGCTCACGCCTTTACACATATAAACATACTTTGATATGGACTTCAAGAACAGGAAATACATGATATACAACGGCTGCGACCGCGGTCTCTGCATTCGCGGTTGCGGACGGCAGGACCGCCAGCTCAACACTTATGACTGGCTGGCCGACGTGCCGGGCAACGCCAAAAGCACCGACCTTGTGGAGGTGCAGTTCAAGAACACACGCAAGGGTTATTACCATAACGTCAACAACCTTGACCTGAAGAAAGGCGACATTGTGGCCGTTGAGGCCAGTCCCGGCCATGACATAGGCGTCGTTACGCTTACAGGCAAGCTCGTGGAGCTGCAAATCCGCAAGGCAAACATCAAGTCGCCGGACGACATAAAGCGCATATACAGGATAGCGAAGCCTGTCGACATGGACAAATATTATGAGGCCAAGAGCCGTGAACATGATACAATGATACGCAGCCGCCATATCGCCAAGAACCTGAATCTTGACATGAAAATCGGCGATGTGGAGTATCAGGGCGACGGAAACAAGGCCATCTTCTATTACATTGCCGACGAGCGAGTGGACTTCAGGCAGCTAATCAAGGTGCTGGCGGAGACTTTTCATGTGCGCATAGAGATGAAACAGATAGGCGCGAGGCAGGAAGCCGGACGCATCGGAGGTACAGGACCGTGCGGCCGCGAGCTGTGTTGTGCAACGTGGATGAAGAGCTTTGTGTCGGTAAGTACTGGCGCGGCGCGCTATCAGGACATATCGCTGAACCCGCAGAAGCTGGCCGGAATGTGTGCCAAACTGAAGTGTTGCTTGAATTATGAGGTTGACAACTACATCGAGGCGAGCCGCAAGTTGCCGAGCAAGGAGGTTGTGTTGCAGACGCAGGACAATGATTATTACCTGTTCAAGAGCGACATTCTGGCCGGCATTGTGACTTACTCGACTGACAAGAAGGTGCCTGCCAACCTTGAAGTTATTACCGCAAGGCGGGCGCTTGACGTAATAGAGATGAACAGGCAGGGCGAAAAGCCGCTGTCGCTTCAGGAGGACGGCACGCCGAAGAGGCAGGAACGCCCCGTTGACTTGCTTGAGAACGAGAGCCTGACGCGCTTCGACAAGAGCAAGAAAAAGCGCAAGCCGAAGAACAAGAACGGCAAACAAGCGGCCAAAGGACGCGGCAGGCAGGGCGACGCACAGCCCAGGAAAGGCGGCGGAGGGCCTGCCGAAGGCAAGGATATGAAGGCGTAATGATGCTTAGGCGCACATTATATATATTGTTGCCGGTCATTGCCGTGGCGGTGGCTGTGTCGGCTTGCGGCGGTGGAACGGTGTACAGCAAGTTCGTGTCAACGCCTGTTGATGGATTGGAAAAGAACGACACGGTTGTGTTCGACGTGCCGCCGGTGGCCTTGTCCGGTCGTTACAGTATGGAGATGGGTCTGCGCATAACGGCGGCCTATCCGTTTACAAGCATTAGTCTGGAGGTTTGCCAGACCGTAGAACCCGGCCACAGGATGAGCGTTGACACGCTTGACTGCCGCCTGTATGACAATGACGGCAATGTGCTTGGCCGTGGAGTGAGCATTTATCAGTACGGTTTCGCGCTTCCTGACATCGGTCTGCAAAAGGGTGACTCGCTGCATGTGCGCGTGCGGCACGTGATGAAACGTGAAATCCTCCCCGGCATAACGGACATCGGTTTAAGCATGGAAACCAAGTGACAAGACATTCATTTGATAACGGAATGCGGCATGTAGTGCCGCATTTTTTTGTAGAAATAAGCGGATAATGTGTTCAACTGTGTGATTAATAATGGCGTAAAGTCATGCCTGCCATGACTTTACGCCATTATTTCTTGTGCCTGTTTGCGCGCTGCTCGCGGTATTTTGCCTTCTGGCGGGCCGACCCGCTGCCGTGCGCTCCTGTGATATACTGCTTTTTCTTGGCTTTGGTCTTTACCTTGCCGCTGTCGTTTTTGTTGTTGCTTTTAGCCTTGCGGAACACTATTCCGCCGCCAGCAATTATGTCGTCGATGTCTGCCATATATGTAAAAGGTGAGAAGGTGAGAGGGTGAGAAGGTGAAAAATGTTGTTAAAAATGGAGCGTTTGGGGAGGTGAGAGGGTGAGGATTGGATAGGCTTGACGATGAAATGTCTCACCTTTTCACCTCCTCACCTTCTCACCTTTCAATCAGTGGTGGAACAGCCTTACGCCGGTGAAGGCCATGGCTATGCCGTATTTGTCGCAAGTCTCTATCACATTGTCGTCACGGACGGAGCCGCCGGCCTGTGCGATGTATTCAACGCCGCTCTTGTGGGCGCGCTCTATGTTGTCGCCGAAGGGGAAGAAGGCGTCGCTGCCGAGGCTTACGCCGGAGAGTTTGGATATCCATTCCTTCTTCTCGGCCGTTGTCAGAACCTCGGGCTTCTCCTTGAACAGGCGCTGCCATGTGCCTTCTGCCAGCACGTCGTCGTGCTCGTCGCTGATGTAAACGTCTATGGTGTTGTCGCGGTCGGCGCGGCGTATGCCGTCAACGAAGGGCAGACCCATCACTTTCGGGTGCTGGCGCAGCCACCAGATGTCGGCCTTGTTGCCTGCCAGACGGGTGCAGTGAATGCGGCTCTGCTGGCCCGCGCCAATGCCGATGGCCTGTCCGTCCTTCACGTAGCATACCGAGTTGCTCTGCGTGTATTTAAGGGTGATGAGGCTTATGATGAGGTCACGCTTCGCTTCGGGCGTGAAAGTCTTGTTCTGTGTGGGAATGTTCTCGAACAGTGCGGGGTCGTCAAGCTTCACCTCATTGCGTCCCTGCTCGAACGTTATGCCGTAAACCTGCTTGTGCTCGATTGGGGCCGGCACGTATGCAGGGTCAATCTTGATTACGTTGTAAGTGCCCTTGCGCTTGTCTTTCAGTATGGCGAGCGCTTCGGGAGTATAGTCCGGGGCAATCACACCGTCGCTTACTTCGCGCTTGAGGAGCGTGGCTGTGGCCTCGTCGCACGTGTCACTAAGTGCTACAAAGTCGCCGTAGCTGCTCATGCGGTCGGCGCCGCGTGCCCGTGCGTATGCACATGCCAGAGGCGAAAGCTCTATCTTCACGTCGTCAACAAAGTAAATCTTCTTCAGTGTGTCGCTAAGCGGCAGGCCGACGGCGGCTCCGGCCGGCGACACGTGCTTGAAGCTGGCGGCGGCAGGCAGCCCCGTGGCGGCCTTCAGCTCTTTTACGAGCTGCCAGCTGTTGAGCGCGTCGAGGAAGTTGATGTACCCCGGGCGGCCGTTAAGCACCTCAATGGGCAGTTCGCCTTCGTTCATGTAAATGCGCGAAGGCTTTTGGTTCGGATTGCATCCGTACTTCAATGCTAATTCTTTCATATCTTGCAGTTTAACTTTTCGCGGTGCAAAAATACGGCAAAATGGGCGTATTTCAAAATAAATGTGCTTAAACCGTGCGTTTTGCTGTCTCGCCGCGTCGTGTGCATGGATAGGTTATGCCTTGTCGCCGTTGTCGTCCTTCTTCTTGAACATGTGCGGAGCAAGCAGCCCGATGCCCACGCCGAGGCACAGCCACACGGCCAGATTGTCAAAAATAATGCCGAAAGCTACGCCCAAACAGATACCGATTGTCAGATAGCTGCCCGTTGTCTGCGGACTTTTTCCGTTCTTGTTGGCTTCTTCCATGATGCTTTTGGTTGTAAGGTTAGTTATGCAAAGATAATGCAAACCGAGCGCAATGCAAAATAAAAGTGCGTGAAACATACTTTTATTTTCATTGCCGAGGTGCAGCTTGTCTTATCTAAAGATAGGCAAAAAATCTTTGCTTTTAAAGCCATATATGATGTTTTTTCAGGTATATCGCAGTCCGTTCGTAACTCGTTGATGGTCAGGTGGTTTCCAATATGCCACCTTTTGCGTTGTAAAAGGTGGCCTTTTGGCGTGCAATTGACGGCCTTTTGGAAGGCAAAAGATGGCCTCTTGCAAAATAACGGCAAATTAACCTGTGTTTCCTTTGCCGTTTAAGATACATTGACTATCTTTGCACCGTCCGTTCAACGGACATTGACATTCTTTACAGTCGTGTAGGTTCGCCGCACGTCCCGAGGGGCGCAGGCGATTAAAAGGGAATCAGGTGAAAGTCCTGGACAGTCCCGCTGCTGTAAGTTCCTTTGTCATGACGGCAGGCAACGATGCCACTGAACCTCGAAGTTCGGGAAGGCGTTTGCCGTCAGGAACAAGTCAGAAGACCTGCCACACCGGCTTTTAACATGCTCAACGGCTTTCGCGGAAAGGCTGAGGGGAAACTTCACGGCGTGCGCCTTTGCGGCGGCACACATTCTGTTTCATCCATACGTCACGGTGCGGAGCTTTGTTTTAGGAGTGATGAAACAGACAATGACACTACGGCATATCATCATCGGCGGCCTGTTCGGCCTTGTTGCGCCCTGCGTCTACGGTCAGACGGAGGTTGCTGATACTGTCGTCTCTTCGACAAGAACCATCAGCGAAGTCACTGTTACGGCGCATCGCGACCCGGAGAAAGACCTCCTGCCCGTGCAAAGCCTTGCCGGGGAACAGCTCGAAAGGATGTCGGCACTCTCCGTGGCCGACGCAATACGCTATTTCTCCGGCGTGCAGATAAAGGACTACGGCGGCGTTGGTGGACTGAAGACGGTCAACATCCGCGGCATGGGCACGCAGCATGTGGGCGTGTTCTACGACGGCATCGAGCTTGGAAACGCGCAGAACGGGCAGATTGACCTTGGGCGCTTCTCTTTAGACAACATGGAAGCCGTCAGCGTGTACAACGGCCAGCGCAGCTCGATTTTCCAGTCGGCGAAGGACTATGGCTCGGCCGGCACGGTGTATCTGCAAAGCCGCGTGCCCGTGTTCGAGGACGGCAAGCGTTTCAACCTGCGCGCAACGATGAAGGCAGGGTCGTTCGGGCTGGCTAATCCGGCTGTCGTTTGGGAGCAGAAAATCAGCGAAAACGTCAGCTCGTCGGTCAGCGCCGAATACATGTACACCAACGGACGCTACAAGTACCGCTACCAGACTCGTGGCGGATATGACACCACGGCGGTGCGCGCCAACGGCGACGTGAGTGCGTTTCGTGGCGAGGCGGGCTTCTTCGGGCGGCTTAAAGGCGGCTCGTGGCGCGCCAAGGCATACGTCTATCGTTCCGAAAGGGGACTCCCCGGAGCTGTGGTGCGCGGCCGGTTGGAGAACGAAGACCGCCAGTGGGACACCAATGCGTTCGTACAGGCGTCAATGCGCAAGCGCGTTACCGACAGGTACAGCCTGCTCGTAAACGGCAAGTACGCCTACGACTACCTGCATTACCTGTCAGACCCGGAGCTTGACGAGAGCGCGATGTACATCGACAACAGGTATCGCCAGCATGAAGTTTACTTCTCTGTTGCCAACCTTTACCGCTTCGACAGTCACTGGAGCGCGTCGCTTTCGGCCGATTACCAGTGGAACAAGCTTAACGCCGACCTCTACAACTTTGCCTACCCCACGCGCCACACCGCACTCGTGGCAGCCGCCGTCGCCGCCGATTACAGCGGCTTCAAGGCGCAGGCGAGCCTGCTCGGCACGTATGTTGCCGACCGTGTGTCCCTGGGTTCCGACAAGGCCGACGACCGGACGGAGTTCACTCCGGCGGTAGTCTTGTCGTACAAGCCGTTCAAGCGTGCCGACTTCAACCTGCGCGGGTTCTATAAAAAGATATTCCGCATGCCCACGCTCAACGACCTTTATTATACGTTTATCGGCAACGTGAGCCTCCGCCCGGAGTACACCACGCAGTATGACCTCGGCTTTACCTATGCCGCCGCGCCCCGTCACTCGTGGCTGAAGCGTGTGGAAGTGCAGGCGGACGCATATTATAATAATGTGAAAGACAAGATAATAGCCATGCCAACGTCAAACCAGTTCCGATGGACGATGGTTAACCTCGGCCGCGTGGACATTCTCGGAGCCGACGTTTCGGCATCGGCAACATGGGAGTTTCCGTGCAGACTGCGCCTTGACGGGCGTCTGAGCTATACTTACCAGCAGGCCGAAGACGTGACGAGCCGCGCCGATTCGTATTACGGCGACCAGATACCTTACATCCCATGGCACAGCGGTTCGGCCATAGTCAACGCCTCGTGGCGCGGCTTCGAGCTTGACTACAGCTTCATATACACCGGCGAACGTTACGACGCTACGGAGAACATACCCCAGAACTACGTGTCCGAATGGTACACAAGCGACATCGCCCTGTCTTACAACTTCCGCATAAGCAAGACAAAGATGAGGCTCACCGCCGAGGTGAACAACGTGTTCAACCAGCAGTTTGAGGTCGTAAAGTGCTATCCCATGCCGGGAACAAACTATAAAGTGACATTGAAAGTGGAAATATAATGCGCATTGATATGAAACCAAAACATCTTTTCATCGGCCTCGCCGCAGTGCTCGTGGCCTCTTGCAGGGGCGACGAGGAAGTGCTTGTGCCGTCAACATGGACGCAGGTTACAGCCCCGGCAGACCCCGAGTCGGTTGTAGGCTTTTACCTGTTGAACGAAGGCAACATGGGTAGTAACAAGTGTACGCTCGACTTCTTCGACTGTACAACAGGTTATTACCGCCAGAATATCTATGCCGAAACCAACCCGGACGTGGTTCTCGAGCTTGGAGACGTGGGCGACGACATGCAGGTTTACGGCTCGAAACTGTATGCCGTAATCAACTGTTCCAACTTTGTCGAGGTGATGGACAAGGCCGACGCCCGTCATATAGGCACGATAACAATACCCAACTGCCGCAACATCGTGTTCCATGAAGGCTACGCCTACGTCAGCTCTTATGCCGGACCGGTGCAGATTGACCCAAATGCAAGGCTCGGATATGTGGCTAAGGTGGATACTGCGACATTCGAAGTGGTGGCTGAATGTACCGTAGGCTATCAGCCGGAGGAGATGGCCGTTGTCGGCAACAAGCTCTATGTGGCCAATTCCGGGGGCTATCGTGTGCCTGATTATGACCGCACCGTGTCAGTAATCGATCTCAACACGTTCACCGAAACGAAGCAAATCGACGTTGCGCCGAACCTCCACCGCATCGTGGCTGACAGCCAAGGATATGTCTGGGTGTCGTCACGTGGCGATTATTACGACGTTAAGTCGGATTTGTATGTCATCGATTCGCGCACCGACAAGGTGGTTGACAGTCTTGGAATTGCCGTTTCCGAGATGTGCATTGACGATGACAACCTCTATGTTTTGAGTTCGGGATACAGCTATACGGACAGTGATGACATGACTGTTTCCTACGTTCAGATAGACACGGAGACGCGTAATGTTATTACACAGAACTTCATTACCGACGGTACGGACGACGAGATACAGGTGCCTTACGGTCTTGCCGTCAATCCGGAAACCAAGGAAATATACGTGACTGACGCCAAGAGTTATGTCGTTCGCGGTACTCTTTACTGCTTTACGCCCGACGGGCGCAAGAAGTGGAGCGTGACAACGGGTGATGTTCCGGCACACTTCGCGTTCCTGACGAAGTGAACACAATTAAGAATTACGGGTTAAGAATTAAGAAAAATACTGACAGACAATGAGCAAGAAAATATTTTATTCATTTCCGTTGGCGGTCGTTATGCTGCTGGCATTCGGCTCGTGCAGCGATGACGGCGAAGGAAACGACGGCCCGGAGGTTCCTCCTGTGACGACGGAAAGCATCACAATAGCTGTTCCCGAAGGCGGTTTCAAGGCCGAGGTGTGCTCTCCCGTAACCATCAAGGCTACCGTGGCGGAGGGCAAGTCGTATGACATTACGTGGAGCTGGAACGGCGACGTGGCGGCTGTCGGCACTTCCTTGGACTTCATTGCGCCGCGTGCCGGCAAGTATGAGGTGACGATGTACGCCGTCGACAGTGCCGGAAAGGACACTATGATAACTGTAAACGTGACTGTAAGTGACGCCAGTGAGGATTACAGTCCTTACATAACAGCCGTCAGCGACTATCGTCCGGCGCCGGGGCAGTTTGTCAACCGTCTGCCTGAATATGAGGACGGAGACACCCAGGAGGAAATGAACGCCAAGGTGTTGGCGGCCATCGGCAACAACGTCCGCAGCCTTGTTTCGCTCGGAGGGTATGGAGGCTACGTGGTGTGCGGTTTCGACCATACCATAGCCAACGTGCCGGGAGAGGCCGACTTCAAGGTGCTTGGCAACGCATACTACAACGGAAGCACCGCTGACGACGGTTCTTCACGTCTTGGCGGAAGCAGCGAGCCGGGAATAGTCATGGTGGCTTATGACCGCAACGGCAACGGCAAGGCCGATGAAGACGAGTGGTATGAGCTTGCCGGGAGCGAGTATGAAAAGCAGACGACCGTCAAGGGCTATGAAATAACATACACACGGCCTGACGGCGACGCGTCGGACGACATCCCGTGGACCGACAATCAGGGCGGCAGCGGCAGCATACAGCGCAACAGTTTCCACAATCAGAGCTATTATCCGTCATGGATAGAGGACGGCGAGCTGACCTTCAGCGGCACGCTTCTTCCTCCAAACGCCGTTGACGAGAGCGGAAACGGCACGTACTGGGTGTTTTACGCATACGACTGGGGGTATGCGGACAACCGCCTGAACACAGAAGACGAGTCGGACTTCGACATCAGCTGGGCTGTTGACAGTGACGGCAACCGTGTCTATCTGCCGGGTGTTGACTTTGTGAAAATCTACACCGGTGTTAACCAACAGTGCGGTTGGACAGGAGAGACATCGACGGAAGTGATGGGAATAAACGACTTACATTTGTCAAATCAAGAATAATCCAATAAACACAGCTTATGAAAAAGATTATCGTATTTGCTGCGGCGGCCATGCTTGCGGCATCAGTGCAGGCGCAGAAAGTGCTTGACATAAGGTTCAAGGACGGTCAGCATCAGCAAATCAAGCTTGCGGACAATCCGCAAATGACCAACAACGGTACCAACTGGGTGGTAACGGCGACAGGTTTCGAGGCGCAGTACACCTATTCGGAAGTTGACGAACTGACCGTCGCCGACACGCCTTCAGGCATGGAAATGGTGGAAGGCAACGCCGGAATAAGCTATGAAAACAAAGTGCTCACGGTAACAGCTGCGCCCGGAACAAGGGTCACCGTGGCAACGATAGGCGGCGTGGCGGTAAAGGCTTTGGCCGTTCCTGCCGGCGGAACCGTGTCTGTAGACATGTCGGCACTTCCCAAGGGAACATATGTCGTGGCGGTAAACAAAAAGGCATTCAAGATATTAAACTGATAAAAACTATAAGATTATGAAGACAAAGTTTACTCTATTCATGTTGTTGGCATGCGCTTCTGTCAATGCGCAGAACATTGTTTCGGTGCAGATGAAGGACGGAACGACTCACAACTATTCGCTCGAAGATTTCAGCAAAATCAGCTTCACTGACGGTGAACCTACCGATTTTTATGAAATGTACGGGCAGACAGGCGACAAGGACGTGCTCGTGCTGACTTTCGAGGACAAGGATTTCAAGGGCGGAATAGACAACTATTGGACAAGTCTTGTTGACGAAACCGAGAACATGGGTCCGCTTCTTTACGATAACGGCGCTTCTTATTGGTTCTGCGACGACGGCAATACCGACCTGCTCTACGAAGGCTTTATCGACTCCGGCTACGGAGCGGCGTTCTGGTCGGGCGGATATGCCATATCAAACTATTGGAACGAGACATACGATGACATAAGCATGGACCGCCAGCTTACCGTCTCGACGACGAAGAACCCCGGTCCGGGAGCTGACGGCTCGGACAATTTCATGATTGTGTACAGCTGGCGCAGCACGCTTGAAGACGCCAATTCGGGCTTTTCGGCAACGAAGCCCCTATACATCGACGGCGCTGACTTCGAGCCTCAATACGTGTATGCTACCAACACGTCTTACGTGCTCAACTCGTTGCACAATGGCGGTGGGGCTGCTGTTCCTGCAACGGAAAACAGCTGGTTCAAGCTCTACGCCGAGGGCGTGAAGGCCGATGGAGAGAAAGTTTATACTTCAATCAACCTTTGCACTGGCACCGACATCGAGCAGGAATGGGTGAAGTTCGACCTTACTCCGCTTGGAAGGGTGAAGGAACTTTATTTCTTCGTGATGGGTTCTGACGACCTCTGCGGCGACTTCGGCTTGAATACGCCGGGCTATGCAGCGGTTGATAACATTGCCATAAAAAAGTGACGGGATGGAGGCAACAGGTTTTGCCTCCGGCTGATAACGGCACAAAAAACAGTTTTACATAGATTCTTTTATCGCGTGGCGCGGCTGGCAGTGATGTCCGCCGCGTCTGTTTTTTGCCCTGTTTACAACCGCCGGCGTCATTGTTTTGCGCCGTTGCCGCCGCGGTTCCTGTACTGTGTGCAACCCGTTGACTGTCAGTGGTTTGGCGATATGCCGCCTTTTGCATTGCAAAAGGCCGTCAATCAGACGCAGAAAGGCCACCTTTTACAAGCTAAAAGGTGGCCTTTTGCAATGGGGTTTGATTTCTCTGCTTTGGATGGAGGCGGACGATTGCCTTTCGGGTTGTCAATTCCCCTGTTCCTTTGGTAGAAGGATTATCCCCTCCTGCTTCATTCCGTCCATCATGATGCGTAGCGGACGGTCGAAGCGTACGTGGCGCACGTACTGCGTTTCTTCCACGGCCGGCATTGCATCCAAAAGTTCCTTCTGGTATATTCCGTCGTTCTTGTACGTGTTGACTGTGAAGTAGCCAACGCCGAAACTCGTCAGGTTCTGGAAGAAGTGGGTGCCCTGGCTCGGGTCAACGCGGTAGTTTGCCAGTCCGGCTTCAACTATTACGCGCGCCGCGCTGATGTGGGGCCACTTCACGGGGATGCCCAACCAGTAGTCGCTCGACCCCCAACGGCCCGGCCCTACGAGCACGTAGTTCTTGCCTTCGGCCACAAACTTGCGGTTGATGCGTTCCACCTCGTCGGCTATGCGCGGATTGTTCGCTGCGGTGAAGTTGTCGTCCGTCTTTATGTAAACTACATCGACAACGTCCTCGCTGATGCCGTGGCCGAGCGAATTGTGCGAGCGCAGCAGGCACGCGGAGTCGTCGATTGAGGCCAAATCCTCGTCAAGCACCTGCTTGCTGTCCACAATCGGGCGCATCTGCAGCAGGTAAAACTCGCCCGTGCGGTCGTTGTTTATGTTGCAGGCAAACTCTATTTCCACCGGCCTGCGCATGCTCTCGGCACCGTATTTCATCGACATCTGCATGAGTTCGGGCAGCGGGAACACGCCATGTTGCAGCACTCCGCAGAACGATATGATTTTCCTGCCGCCATCGTAGATGCCGTCACGGATAACCTGGTCATACGGGTCGTAGGTTGAGGCGATGTAGTTAAGCGAGCCGTCCTTGTCGGCGTCCTTCACTTTCATCTTCAGGATGTTGAACCCGTCGTCAACCTTGAAGTCGTCGCCAACGTCCTTCATGTCCAACGCATAGAACTGTGTCTGCGTCTGCCGCAGTGCGGTCTCCATCTCGCTCGTCTGCAACACCTGAGTGGGATGGTAGGGGCTGACGCGCAGCGTCTGTCCTCCGTCAACGATATACTTGCCCAATCCGAGTGCAAGGCTGGCTATTCCTTCCTCCGAAGTCTCGTCGCCTATGGGGTAGTAGTTGATTGAACGCAGCACGCCCGATATGTTGGGATAGTACTTGTCGCCGTATTGTTTGCCCACGACTTCTTGCAGGATGACGGCCATTTTCTCCTGGTCGATTACGTTGCTCGTGGCCGTCATGTACGCCTTCGAGTCCTTGTAGTACACCGATGCGTACACGCTCTTGATGGCGGCGGCAAGCATCTGCAGCATCTGGTACTTGTCGTCGAGGTTCGGAATCATGTAAGTTGAGTAGATACCGGCGAACGGCTGGTAGTGGGAGTCTTCCAGGAGGCTCGACGAACGGATGGCTATCGGCCTGTCTGTGGCCTCGAAGAAGGTGAAGAAGTCGGCTATGTACTTGTCCGGAAGCTGTGCGCGGAGGAAGTGGCGGAGTATTTCCTCGTCGCTGGCATCGCTCAGGGCGATGGGGTAGAGGTTGTTGCTCTCCATGAACTTGTCGAACACGTCGGTGCACAGCACCACCGTCTTGGGGATTGACACGCTTACGCCTTCGCGCTCGTTGAACTCCGGGTGTTTCTTGATTATGCTGTCGAGAAAGGCCAGTCCGCGCCCTTTTCCGCCGAGAGAGCCGTCGCCTATGCGTGCGAAATGGGCGTAGCGGTCGAACTTGCCACGGTCGAACACAGCCACGACGCCAATGTTCTTCATGTGGCGGTACTGCACAATGGCGTCGAATATGATTTTGCGGTGCAGGTCGACGTCCTGCAGTTCATGCCACGTTATGTTCTTCAGGAATTCAGATACGGGGAAGATTGCCCTTGCGCAGAGCCACCGGCTCATGTGGTTGCGCGAGATGTGGTAGAGCATCGAGTCATAAGGTATCTTGAAGATGTTGTCCTGCAACTCCTTGAGGGTGCGCACGCGCATGACTTCCTGATGTGTCTTCGGGTCGCGGAAGATGAAGTCTCCGAAGCCCATGTGCTCCTCCATGATATGCCGCAGATCGATGCTCATGGCCTTCGAGTTCTTGTCTATGAAGTGGAAGTGCTCGGCTTCGGCCTTCGCCTTGTTCTCGCTTTCGCTGCTTTGCAGTATCAGCGGCACGTATTCGTTGCGCTTGCGGATGGCGCGCAGCAGTTTGAGTCCGGCCTCAGGGTCCTTGTCTCCGTCTTTCGGGAAGCGGCAGTCGGATATTACGCCGAGCGTGTTGTCGGCGTGTTTGTCGTACAGCTCCATCGCCTCCTCGTATGTACGGGCGAGCACCACCTTAGGCCTGCCCCTCATGCGGAGCATCGCGCTGTGCGGATTGAGCGCCTCGGTAGAGAAGTGCTGGCTCTGTGCGAGTATGTAGCCGTAGAGCATCGGCAGTAGGGAGGAGTAGAAGCGTATGCTGTCTTCAACCAAGAGAATCATCTGCACGCCGGCTTCGGCTATGTCGTGCTCGATGTTCATCTTGTCCTCGATGAGCTTTATGATGGACATGATGAGGTTGGTGTTGCCGAGCCAGCAGAACACGTAGTCGAAGATTGACAAGTCCTCGTTCTCCATGCGGCGCGTGATGCCGTGCGAGAACGGCGTGAGCACGACGCACGGAATGTCGGGAAACTTAGCCTTTACGTCACGCGCCACGGTGAAGGCGTCGTTGTCCGCGTTGCCGGGCATGCAGATAACGAGGTCTATGCTGGTTGAGGCGAGCACGTCGGCGGCCTCTTCCGTGGTGCTCACCTGCGTGAAGGTGGGCGGGTAGCGCATGCCAAGTTCCGTGTATTCGTTGAATATCTTTTCGTCTATTCGCCCGTCGTCTTCAAGCATGAAGGCGTCGTATGGGTTGGCAATGATAAGCACGTTGAAGATACGGCGTGTCATGAGGTTCATGAACGTCACGTCCTTCAGGTAAAACTTGTTCCACTTCTGCGGTGTGTTCTCACTCATGTTGGTCTGCATGTTGTTTCATTTTTCTTTCACGGTAAAGGCAGAAAAGCATTACTGACACAAACTGCCACAGCGCTATAACCACGCACCACAGCCACCATGCGTCGGGCAGCAACAGCAGGATGGGCAGCAATGGCAGGTCTGTAAGGATAAGTACAAGCCCCTCACGCCATGTCCTTATGGGTTCGTATTGGAAATAAGTGTAAAGCTCCTTTAGCCTGTATGCAAGTTTTCTGGTAAACATCGGCATTTCCTCCGTTTGTGTCAAGGTTCTTTTATAATACTGCAAATATAGTGAAAGGCGAGTGTAACGGCAAAAGAAAAACGAAGTTTTTAACTTTTTCTTTGCCGAGCCGCAACCTGTATTCGTGAAACCGCGGCATTCTTATTGTGCCTAACTCGCGTCAGATTAAGGTTGAAAGACAACTGCTAATCAAGCTTCCTCCCTTCTGGATGGTTGGGACGGGTGTCCGGTAGGGCATGATTGGCTTTTTAAAAGGCTGCCTTTCGGCATGCAAAAGGCCATCTTTTGCACGCCAATATGCCACCTTTTGGAGGCTAAAAGGTGGCATATTGGAAACTTGTTGATAGTCAGCAGGTTACGTATGGGTGAAAACAAAAGCAGGCGGAAGCCGTCTGCCGTGCTTCCACCTGCCGTGTGTCAATGCCTTTAGTCGTCGTTTACTTCGGTTATCGTGCCGTCTGCGGTCACCTTGAGGTCTTTGTTATAGTTGTCGAGGTCAACCAGATAGTAAGCCTCTCCCTGTGCGGTCTCAATGTAGTCGCAGTCGTCTATGCGCTTGCTTGGATACTGCGCTTCCACCGCCGCGCGGATGTTGGCCGGGATGTCGCGTGTCACGTCGGTAGAGGTCTGCACCCAGTTGTACTGCGTGTCGAACCATATTTCCTTGCTCTTGCCGTCGTGTATCACGTCTACTTCGTAGCCGTTGCGCTCCCTGTCGAAGTCAACCACGCGTGCGCCGGGGTATTCAGAGTCAATGAACGACTGCATTTCCGCAGGCAGCTGGTTGCCTACCAGGTCGCCGTTGTTGCCTCCGCCTTCGCCCTGAACCTCGCGGAACAGTGTGCCGTTGGCGTCGAAGTAGAGGTCGTAGTCACGCTCTCCGCGCTTCTCTACCTCGATGATGTAGAACGTTTCATACGCCGGACGCTGGATTTCGTCGATGTCGTCAATAGTCCAGTTGTTTGTGTAATAAGTCGTGGCTTTGTAGCCGTCCTGCACTGCCTGGGGCAGGTTTTCGAGCCTCTTGCCGTGGTCTACCTCGGTCATCACCCATTCGCCGGTCTCCGTGAACCATGCGTCATATTCCTTGCCGTCCTTGTTGAACTCCGCCACGAGATAGCCGCCGCGCTCGCGGTCCCAGTCAACGCGGCCTACTCCTGCATACTTGTCGCTGAACGCCCTCGTCACGTTGTCGGGCACGTTGATGTTGTTGTCATCGTCGTCGCTGCACGAAGTCAGTGAAAACACGCCGAGTGCGCACACCATCATCCATTTCGTAAGTTCCTTTGTTTTCATAATCGTCTTGTCTTTTTTAGGTTTATACTTGTTTTGTTTTTATTCTTCAAGCGGTTTTTCGCCCGTTTCTGATGCAAAGGTATGGGGCGATTCTGAAAACAAACTGAAATTTGGTGATTATTTTGTAATATCTGATACAGGCGCGGCCGGAAGCCGGCGGCAGCGTGCGCCGGCATATATAAAATAAGGTGTATTTGCCTTCCGCATTTTCAAAGGCGGCCTTTTGCTTTATGAAAGACCGTCAATTGCACGGTAAAATGCCGTCTTTCAGAGCCTGAAAGACGGCATTTTGCAACGCATTGGTACACAGCATGTTGCGCTGGCGGCGGAAACCTGCGGCGTCAACGGCGTTTTGACGTCGGGCAAAAGGATATGCAAACGGCGGTGAAGTGTTGCGTAAAATATGCCAAACTATGAAGTAAGCGACAAAAAAACACTATTTAAGCCTTCGGGCTTGCCGTCTGTCAATTTTTTGTTTTACCTTTGCAGCCGCGCGCAAAAGCTACTGCGCGGCGACTAAAACAGAAAGGATATACAATGGAAAAGAAACTCAAAACGGCAACGCTCTGCGTCCGTGGGGGATGGAAACCCAAGAACGGCGAGCCTGTGCAGCCGCCAATCGTGCAGAGCACGACTTTCAAATACGATGACAGCGACGAGATGGGGATGCTCTTCGACCTGAAAAAGGAGGGCTACTTCTACACCCGCCTGCAGAACCCTACCAGCGACGCGGTGGCCGCAAAGATAGCCGCCCTTGAGGGCGGAGTGGGCGCCATGCTGACGTCTTCAGGCCAGGCGGCCAACTTCTACGCGATGTTCAACATCTGCCAGGCCGGCGACCACTTCGTGACTTCAAACGAGATTTACGGCGGAACGTACAACCTTTTCGGCGTGACGATGAAGAAGCTTGGCATAGAATGCACCTTCGTGAACCAGGATGCGAGCGAAGAGGAAATACAGGCGGCCTTCCGCCCGAACACCAAAGCGCTGTTTGGCGAGACCATCTCGAACCCCGGATGCCGCGTGCTCGACATCGAGAAGTTCGCACGCATAGCGCATAAAAACGGCGTGCCGCTCATCGTTGACAACACGTTTGCCACTCCGGTGAACTGCCGCCCGTTTGAATGGGGTGCCGACATAGTGGTGCATTCAACCACGAAATACATGGACGGACACGCCACGCAGGTAGGCGGATGCGTTGTTGACAGCGGCAACTTCGACTGGGAAGCGCACGCCGGCAAGTACCCGGGACTGACAACTCCCGACGAGAGCTACCACGGGCTGACCTACACCAAGGCGTTCGGCAAGATGGCTTACATGACTAAACTGGTGGCGCAGCTTATGCGCGACCTCGGCTCGGTAGCGTCACCTCAAAACTCGTTTTACCTTAACCTCGGTCTCGAAACGCTGCAGCTGCGTGTGCAGAGGCACTGCGAGAACGCGCAGCGCGTGGCCGAATTCCTGCACGCCGACCCGAGAGTGGCGTGGGTCCGCTATTGCGGGCTGGCAGGAGATGTGGATTATGAGCTTGGACGCAAGTATCTTCCGAACGGCTCATGCGGAGTAATGTCGTTCGGACTGAAGGGCGACCGCGACACCGCCGTAAAGTTTATGGACTCACTTCAGCTTGTAAATATCGCCACACACGTTGCCGACGCCCGTTCGTGCGTGCTTCATCCGGCCAGCCATACGCACCGCCAGCTTAGCGACGAGCAGCTGCGCGAGGCCGGCATAGCGCCCGACCTAATCCGTCTTTCGGTTGGCATCGAAGATGTTGACGACATCATTGACGATTTGAAACAGGCACTCGACAAGATTTGAAAGGTAAGAAGGTGAAAAGGTGAGAAGGCGAGAAGGAATAATGAATGTACGTATATCCTTTCTCACTTTCTCACCTTTTCACCTTCTCGCCTTTCTTTTCCGCCCTTCTATTGTGAAAAAGTACAAAAAGTAAGGACAGCAAGTCAAAAAATCACGTCATTCCTTTGCGGCTTCATTATAAAACCCTATATTTGCAGAAGAAGTATGACACAATGTTAGTTTAACTAAAACTTATACTATGGAAGTCGAGAAAATAATGCAAGACCTGGAGCAGAAGCATCCGGGAGAGTCTGAGTACTTGCAGGCCGTAAGGGAAGTGCTGTTGTCAATCAAAGACGTTTACAACCAGCATCCCGAGTTTGAAAAGGCCAAGCTAATCGAACGTCTCGTAGAGCCGGAGCGCGTTGTTACGTTCCGTGTTCCATGGGTTGACGACAAAGGCGAGGTACATGTAAACATCGGTTACCGCGTTCAGTTCAACAGCGCCATCGGCCCGTACAAGGGCGGTTTGCGTTTCCATCCATCAGTTAACCTTTCCATCCTGAAGTTCTTGGGCTTCGAACAGACATTCAAGAATGCGCTCACAACGCTTCCTATGGGCGGCGGCAAGGGCGGTTCCGACTTCTCTCTGCGCGGCCGTAGCGACGCCGAGGTAATGCGTTTCTGCCAGGCATTCATGACAGAACTTTACCGCCACATCGGTCCTGACGAGGATGTTCCTGCTGGAGACATCGGCGTAGGCGCACGCGAAATCGGCTATCTGTTCGGTATGTACAAGAAACTTACTCACCAGTTTGGCGGTGTCCTCACGGGCAAGGGCCTTGAGTGGGGTGGTTCAAAGATACGTCCCGAGGCTACGGGCTTCGGTGCTCTGTACTTCGTTAACCAGATGTTGCAGACCCACGGGTATGACATAAAGGGCAAGACTGTTGCCATCAGCGGCTTCGGCAATGTGGCATGGGGCGCAGCAACGAAGGCAACCCAGCTCGGAGCGAAGGTCATCACCATATCCGGACCTGACGGTTACATCTATGACCCGGAAGGAATCAGCGGCGAGAAAATCGATTATATGCTTGAGCTTCGTGCCAGCGGCAACGACGTTTGCCAGCCTTATGCAGACCAGTTCCCCGGCTCCAAGTTCGTTCCTGGCCGCAAGCCATGGGAAGTTAAGTGCGACATCGCCCTGCCGTGTGCTACACAGAACGAGGTCAGCGGTGAGGATGCAGACATGCTTTTGGCAAACAAGCCTATCTGCGTAGCCGAAGTTTCCAACATGGGATGCTCGGAGGAAGCCGTACAGAAGTTCCTGGCTGCAAAGCAGCTCTTTGCTCCTGGCAAGGCTGTCAACGCCGGAGGCGTGGCTACTTCAGGTCTTGAGATGACTCAGAACTCTATCCGTCTGAGCTGGAGCGAGGCTGAAGTTGACGAGAAGCTGCATCAAATCATGCACAACATCCATGAGCAGTGCGTCAAGTACGGACGTGAAAACGCTGACTATGTGGACTATGTCAAGGGTGCTAACATCGCCGGCTTCATGAAGGTTGCCAACGCTATGATGGCTCAAGGCATAGTATAAACAGGGATTAGCGTGTGATAAACAGACTTTTTCTCATAATAATAATTTGCTTGACTGGCTGTACCCTCCTTCCTGCACAGGAGAAGGGTATAGCCAGTTATTATGCAAACCGCCTGCACGGAAGGCGCATGAGCGACGGCACGAAATACCACCGTGACAGCCTGACGTGCGCACATAAGAAGTATCCGTTGGGCACCATGCTCAAGGTTACTAACATAAAGAATGGCAAGAGCGTGGTTGTGAAGGTTACTGACAGGTGCGGCACGCGCAGGATAATCGACCTGTCGTATGCTGCGGCGAAACAGCTTGACATGATTTCCTCCGGACTTGCCATGGTGAGGGTTGAGAAGTATATCCAGCCGTTGGGCGTGCCGTTCAAGCCGGATGACGAAACCGACATCCCGGAACTTGATTTTGAAATAACCGCGAAGCCAGACTTCTATACGCCGATATGGAAAAAGACCGACGACGAAGACGAGGCCAAGCACGAGATAAAGGCGCAGAACAGGCGCGAGCAGCGAGCCGTCAACAGACATAAAAGAAAGTAGGCGGAGGCTGCGTAAGGGCTTGATACGCAGCAACTTGTAGTTCAATGCCGTTGCATTGGACATCATTCAGCCGACAATAGCAATCACTTTGTTTTCCAAGAGATGACCTTTTGCATTGCAAAAGACCGTCTTTTATCGCCTGAAAGGCCACCTTTTACCGTCTGAAAGACGGCCTTTTGGAAAACTGCCATTGCTTCTTTGATTTTCAGGTGACGCCTTGATGGGTGTCAATAAATCCCGTATCTGTTAATAAACAATAACAAGACGCATTTTAATTCACGTTTATTTGGTTTATATTATAAACCGATTTATCTTTGCATTGCATTCGAATGAAACTCCATATTGTGTCCAACTGCAGTGGAGGCGGTATGGAGGCGTGAATTGGTAACATAGTTTTTAACCTTTCAAAACCATCAGGATTATGAAAAGGAGAATAAAAGCGGCGGCGTTGTCGGTAGTGGCGATGATGGCCGCAAGCGTGGCAACAGCCCAGAACAAGGTAGCACTGACCGTGACGAACATACCCAACAGCAACGGCAAAATACTCGTAGCAACCGACAAGGGACAGTCTGGTATGGTGCAGGCTAAACAGGGCAGCATGACGGTGGATGTGGAGAATGTGCCCGACGGGGCTGTGACCTTCTACGTGATGCACGATGAAAACGGCAACATGGACTGCGATATGGAGAACGGTATGCCTAAGGAATACGTGGGTTTCGTCAACGTGGACGTCTCGAAAGACAATAGAACGGCCACCGTCAGGCTTGAGAACATACCCGAGAAAGTGGCGAATGCCAAGGCCGAATGACGTGTAAATAAGTTAATTGCATGGCGCGAGGGCCTTTCTGCAGACCCTTGCGCTAACCTTAAATAAAGAAACCGAGATTATGGATAATAACGACAAGCTAACAGTCGAGCGCAGTCTTGAGATAATAAGCGAAGCCATCGAGCTTGGCCGCCGCGACGTGGAGCGCAACGCCG
This sequence comes from uncultured Prevotella sp., assembly GCA_900554545.1. Classification (GTDB taxonomy): domain Bacteria; phylum Bacteroidota; class Bacteroidia; order Bacteroidales; family Bacteroidaceae; genus Prevotella. The sequence continues at coordinate 25,202 of USHW01000020.1, forward strand.
GCACGCCGATGATTGTGTGGGGAGTACTCACCTGCATTACGGGCGGCATAGTGTGCCTGCTTTGGCGGCTTACCGGCAGCGCGGTGTGGAACCTGCTTTGGTTCGCCATGTACGCCGTTGGATGGGTCGTGCAGGTCTTGATGAACCGCAGGGAGCGCATCGGGAGCCGCCCCAGTTCATACGTATGGAAACTCGTCGGGTGGACGTGGATGGTGTTCGGCATACTTGCCGTGTCCGTCGCCGTTATAGGGCTGTTGTCAAGCGATGCGTCGGTTTACGGCTCGCACCTGCCCATTACGGCTGTTACCATACTGCTGCTGACGTTCGCTTCGGCTGTTACGGCTTACGTGATGAAGGACAAAGCGTATGGCGTTCTCATAGGGTGCAACGTCGTTTTGGTGAACTTCGCCCTGTTGTATCCCGGTCCTTACGAGGCTGTTTGCGTCGCCTTGTCGGCCATAACGCTGCTCGTCATCCCCGGAATAAAGCTCAACCTGCAATCAAGAAAGGACAATTAGCGATATGGAAGACGACAAGAAAATGGATGCCGGGCGAAGCCTTGAAATAATAAGCGACGCCATCAAGACCAGCAGACGCGAGGCCGGACGTAGCATAGGGACGATGATGACCGCGTGGGGAGTGCTCGGCGTGGCGACAAGCGTTGCCGTGGCGTGGCTTTGGGGAGCAACGGACGACGTGCGTTGGAACTGGCTTTGGGCTGCCGCCGCACTCGCCGCATACGTGCATTACCTGTATATGAAACGGCAGGAGAAGCGTGGACACACCGCCGACACGTTCGCCACGCAGGTTATAAAGTGGGTTTGGGCCACGTTCATAGGCGTTGGCGGATGCGCCGTCATGTTCGGTTTCGACTTCATCTACAACGAACCTGCTGCGGCTCACCTGCAAGTTTACCCGGCAATGATACTCCTGCTGTGCCTCGCAAGCGGCGTGACCGGCATGGTGACGAGCAACGGAGCTGGCAGCGGATGCGCCGTAATGGCGGTATATTGGGCAAAAGCCGCGGCGGAAGAGGGCGACAGCGAGCAGGCCGTCTGCATGGCGTTGGCCTGCCTTTTCGCGCTGCTCCTGCCCGGACTAATCATGAAATACAGGACAAGAAAACACTATGGAGAACGAGAAACTGAATGAATACGAGAGCCTTGAGCTGATAACGAAGATGATTGAGCGTGCCAAGCGTACCGAGATAGGCCGCCTTAACTTCGTCACTTTGTACGGAATATTGGGCTTGGCTGTATATATCGTTACATTGACAATGCCCGGCCGAGGCTATGAAAGGCTGTGGACTGTGGTAGCCGCCGTCAGCTATGGTGTGCCATTCGTTTACCACAGGATGTGGAAAAGGCCGATGACAATAACAGGACAAGTGGTGAAACAAGGCTGGGGATGCTTTGCTCTCGTGGGCGTGTTCTTGCCTGTTGTCGTGTCAATGGACAAACCTTTGTTTGCTGCTCCACTCATGTCGATAGTGCTGAGCGGGGCATTGTTCATGTTCAGCGGCATATTCAGGAACAAAGCCATAATGTGGTGTGGATTTATCGGACTTGCATTCAACCTCTTGACGATAGCCGACAACGGACGGCCAACCATTTCGTCGATAGGCTGGAACTGCGTGTTCTTAATCTATTCCGTAAAAATCGGCCTGATGATTGACAAAAAAGCAGACAAAATAAAAATGCCATGTTGAGACCGCTCAACCCATTACTACACAGCGAACTGCGCCTGGCGGTGATGTCACTGCTTGTCAGCGTGGGAGAGGCCGACTTCGTTTACCTGCGCAAGCAGACGGGAGCGACAGCCGGGAACCTCAGCGTGCAGATTGACAAACTAAGCAAGGCAGGATATATAGAGGTGACAAAGAGCTTTGTGGGGAAGCGCACCAACACGTCGTGCCGCCTCACGGAAGAGGGCATGCAGGCGTTCGAGGAATACGTGGAGGCGATAAAGGAATATTTAAAGGTGAGAAGGTGAGAGGGTGAGAAGGTGAGAAAACAAATTTTGCCAACAACAAAGCGAAGCCTTTTCTCACCTTCTCACCCTCTCACCTTTTCACCTTTTTAAAGTTCTGCAATCACTTCCACCTCAACCAAAGCGCCTTTCGGGAGGGTCTTTACGGCAACGGCGGAACGTGCGGGGAACGGCTCCTTGAAGAAGGTGGCATACACTTCGTTCATTGCGGCGAAGTTATCCATGTCTGAAAGGAACACCGTTGTCTTCACTACGTGTGTCAGGTCGATGCCTGCCTCGGCAAGAACGTTGGTCACGTTGGTGAGCGACTGGCGTGTCTGTTCCTTTATTCCGCCCTCAACGAAGTTGCCCGTTGCGGGGTCGATGGGTACCTGTCCCGATGCGAACACAAATCCGCCGGCAACTATTGCCTGGCTGTAAGGGCCTAAAGCCTTAGGCGCCTTGTCTGAATGCAATGCTTTCATTGTTTACGTTTTTAGATTGTTTGATGTTTATGTTTGCAGTTAAAGTAGTCAAAGTAATTGGCAGCTTTGACTACTTTAACTGCTTCCAACTATTTTCATTTCAGCTTAAATCCCTTTTTCTGCAAGCCTTCCTTTATGGCTTCCACGTGCTCGTGGTTGCGTGTCTCGAGCCTTACGCGCAGCTCGCACGCGTTCACGTTGTGGCTGGCTATGCCGCGTTCGTGGTGTACGCTCAGCACGTTTGCGCCGAGAGAGGCAAGCACCTGGATTACTTCGAGCAGCTGTCCGGGCTTGTCGGCCAGTTCCATGGCGAGCGTGCAGATGCGTCCGCCCTTGTCGAGGCCGCGGTTGATGACGCGGTTGAGTATGTTCACGTCGATGTTGCCGCCGCTCACAAGGCAGACGGTCTTCTTGCCCTTGATGGGCACCTTGTTGAACATTGCCGCGGCAACGCTCACGGCTCCGGCGCCTTCGGCCACCATCTTCTCCTCTTCGAGCAGTCTCAGTATTGCGGCGCAGATTTCGTCTTCGCTTACAAGGGCAATGTCGTCAACGTATTTCTGGCATATTTCGTAAGTCAAATCGCCCGGTGTCTTCACCGCGATGCCGTCGGCAACGGTCGATACGCTGTCAAGAGTCTCGGGGTGATGGTCGTGTATGCTCTTGTACATGCTGGGCGCGCCGGCCGCCTGTACGCCGTAAACCTTTACGTCGGGCTTCAACGACTTGATGGCGTAAGCCACTCCGCTGATGAGTCCGCCGCCGCCGATGGGCACTACAACGGCCTCAAGGTCGGGCAGCTGGTCGAGCAGTTCAAGGCCAATTGTGCCCTGTCCGGCTATCACGTGGTCGTCGTTGAACGGGTGTACGAACGAGTAGCCGTGGTCGTCGCGCAGCTGGAGCGCACGGTTGTAGGCGTCGTCGTACACGCCCGGAACGAGGCATATTTCAGCTCCGAGGCGGCGTGTTGCCTCCACCTTGCTGATTGGCGCGCCTTCAGGCAGGCAGATTATTGACTTTATGCCGTGGCTCGTAGCGCCGAGAGCTACGCCCTGCGCATGGTTTCCGGCAGAGCAGGCTATAACGCCCTTCTTCTTCTCCTCGTCACTAAGTTGCGATACTTTGTAGTATGCGCCACGCACCTTGAACGAGCCTGTTATTTGCAGGTTTTCGGGTTTAAGGTAAATGTCACTCTCTGGATTCAGCTTGGGCGCATGCACAAGGTCGGTGCGCCTAAGAATCTTACTAAGCACATAGCGTGCCTTGTAAAGATCGTCTAAGTTAAGCATATTTTTCGTTTTATCAGATTTCGGTATGCAAATTTATGGAAAATATCCGATAGTTGTATTCATGAAAACCAAAATATTTTTTTTTCACGCTAAAAAATTGGCGCTTTAATGCCGTGTCCGTGCGGTGCGCAAGCCGTTTTTGCCGGTTTCGTTCACGGCTTTCGCCTGACGGGATGGCGGCTGCCGCGGCCGTGTTCTGTAACCGGCTGACAGCCAGACGGTTATCTGCGGCGTTGCAAAAGGTGGCCTTTTACATCGTAAAAGATGGCCTTTCGGCCTGAAAAAGGCCGCCTTTTGCAACGCCGTTTGCCGCCTTTTGGAAATCATGCAGCCGCGAGGCGTTAAATAAAGAAAGATTTGTTTCTTAAAAAATGTAAACACATGGCGCTGAAGTCTTTTTCCAGGCTCGTGCCGTAAATTGCTATGTTTCAGTGCATAACGCGCCGAGCGGGTGCGATGGCACGGTTTTTGCTTATACCAAAAAGATGTAAATGCGCTTTGATTTACGGCTTTTTTTCGCTAACTTCGCGAGCGAAATCAACTTTGACCCTTTCATACTATCTTAACATTAACCGTCAGACATGAGACACCTTAAGATATTTGCCGTTGCATTGATGCTGTTTGCAGCCGGAATTCCGGCGGCGGCCGACAACGACAAAACCGAAGATGAACAAGAACAATATGAGGAGATAGACAACTTCGACTTCCTGTATGACAACGAGGCATACGGCGAAGACTATGAGTTTGCAGAGATTGACGACATGCTAAACGAGGCTTTCTCGCACCTCGGCGCGCGTTACCGCCGCGGACATTCAGGCCCCAACGCCTTCGACTGTTCAGGCTTCACGAGCTATGTGTTCAAGAACATGGGCATAGAGCTTAGCCGTTCGTCACGCTCGCAATATACGCAGGGCGAGGCGGTTGACAAGGACGAGCTGCGCACGGGCGACCTTGTGTTCTTCACCGGCTCAAATACACGCGGCCCGATAGGGCATGTGGGCATCGTGGTGGATGTCGACCCGATAAGCGGAAGCTTCAATTTCATACATGCAAGCACCAAGGGCGTGAAGGTAAGCAACTCGAAGGAGAACTATTACTCGCGCCGTTATGTCGGCGCACGCCGCGTTATGCAATAGCTGTTGTATTAAGAATTAAGAGTTAAGAATTAAGAAAGCAGCTGACGGCAAAATCACACTTTCTTAATTCTTAACTCTTAATTCTTAATTATGCAAAGTGCCATGAACCCATTTCCCGTTACCTTTTTATTTGCTTTCGGCCTTGTGCTTTCGGCCTGCGGGGCAGGCGGCGGAAGGAAAGCGGAGCCTGTCTCCGTTGCCGTTGCGCCCGATACGGCCGTAGTTGATACGCCGCAGCCTGCGGCGGAGGTGTACAGTGTGGCGCTGACCGGCGACATAATGATGGGCACTACATATCCCGACACGCTGCTCCCGGCAGGCGACGGGCGTGTGCTCTTTGTCGATGTGCGTGGCATCTTGGCCGCAGCCGACCTTGCCGTGGGCAACCTCGAAGGCACGTTGTGTGACAGCGCGGCGACGAGAAAGCGCAAGTCGGAGCATTCATACTCGTTCCGCACGCCTGTAAGGTTTGCCGCGCGGCTGAAAGAAGCCGGCTACGACTACCTTAGTCTGGCTAACAACCATACCTTCGACTTCGGCTACGACGGTCTGGTTTCCACCGAGAATGCCCTCGACGGGCAGGGGATAAGCTATTCGGGGATAAGGCGCAGGCCTGCGTCTGTTGTGCTTGAGCGTGGCGGTGTAAGGTTCGGCCTGTGCTCGTTCGGGCATAACGCCCATACGCTGCGCCATCAGGAGCTGTCAAAGGTGCGCGAGGTGCTCGACAGCCTGCGTGCGCGCGCCGACATTGTAGTGGTGTCGTTCCACGGCGGAGGCGAAGGAACGGCTTTCAGCCACTTGCCTGACAGCACCGAAGTGTTCCTTGGCGAGAATCGCGGTTCGCTCCGCCTTTTCGCCCGCTTCTGCATAGACAACGGCGCGGACATAGTTTTCGGCCACGGCCCTCACGTTGTGCGGTGTGTCGAGATGTACAAAAACCGTTTCATAGCCTACAGCCTCGGCAACTTCTGCACGCCTTATTCAATAAGCATTGCCGGCGTGTCGGGGTATGCGCCGGTAATCGTCGTCGATACCGACAGGCGCGGAAAGTTCCTCGGCGGACGCATATACCCCTTCATACAGCGCAGGGGGCTTGGCCCGAGACGCGACACGACCAATGTCGTTATAAGGCACATCAGGATGCTGACCGATGCCGATGTGTTTGGCGGACGGCTGGAAATAAGCGGCGACGGGCTGATTACGCCGGTGGAAAACAATTGAAAACAGGGTATAAAAGCAAACGGCGTGGAATGCAGTCAGCATTCCACGCCGTTCGTTTTCGTTGCAGATTGGGCTTAGTCTTCTTTCTTCGCAATGGTCTTCTTCTCTGCGATGCGAGCCTTCTTGCCGGTGAGCTTGCGCAGGTAATACAGCTTGGCGCGGCGCACCTTACCAATCTTGTTTACCTCGATGCTCTCGATGTTGGGCGACTCTATCGGGAAAATACGCTCTACTCCGACTGTACCTGACATCTTGCGGACTGTGAAGCGCTTTTTGTCTCCTTGGCCGCAAATCTTAATTACGACACCGCGGTAGAGCTGGATACGCTCCTTTGAACCCTCAATGATTTTGTAAGCGACAGTGATAGTGTCACCTGCCTTGAACTCAGGGAACTTCTTGCCGGTTGCAAATGCTTCTTCAGCAACTTTAATTAAATCCATTGTTGTTTGATAATTAAATTTGTTTCATTGTTCCGGCGCAACATAACGAGGCTACTCTTCTTCCTGTCAGCGATTACGCGGAAAGCGGTGCAAAGGTACGTATTTTCCTAATGTCGGCAAAGCATAAGCTCATTTTTTTGCGTTTTTCTTTGCCTTATGTGCGTTTTTAGCTAACTTTGCACTGCTTTTTATATGGTTTCTATGTGTAAAAAACTTATTTTCAGCGCATTTGTCTCGTCGGCGCTGTTGTGGGCCTCGTGCTCTTCAAGCCACCGCATTGTTGGTTTCGAGCGGTCGCGGATATTAATAGACAGTTCTTATGACAAGACCGTTGACAAGGAAATTGCAGCTTTCATGGCTCCTTACAAGCAGCATGTTGACAGCATAATGAGTCCGGTTGTGGGCACGGCGGCGGAGTATCTGTATGCAGAAAGGCCGGAAAGCAACCTTTCGAACCTGCTTTCCGACATACTCGTATGGTGCGGAAAGGACTATGGCGAGCGTCCCGACTTCGCCGTTTACAACATCGGCGGCATGCGGTCGGCCTTTGCCAAGGGCGACATCACATACGGCGACGTGCTTGATGTTGCGCCTTTCGAGAATAAAATCTGCTTTGTCACACTGACGGGAGACAAGGTGATGGAGCTTTTCGGACAGATTGCCGCATCCAGGGGAGAGGGCGTCAGCCACGGTGTTGAACTGGTGATAACGGAAGACGGACAGCTGAAGTCGGCCTTGCTTCACGGCAGGCGCATCGTTGCGGATGCCAAATACCGCATCGCGACGTTGGACTATCTTGCCCAGGGTAACGACAAGTTGGAGGCGTTTAAGGCTTCGACGGATGTCAAGTCGCCGTCTTCTGATGAAAACAACGTGCGTTTCATCATCATGAAATACATGAAAAAGAAACGGCAAAAGGGCGAAAGCGTAGGCTCGCAAGTAGAAGGACGTATTAAAATAGAAGGCAGATGAAACGTTTTTTAGTTACCGCAGTATTGGCCGTTACGGTGTTTGCCGGTGCCTTCGCGCAGGGCAAACGGCTCGTGATACTTCACACGAACGACACCCATAGTTGCATATATCCGTTGAACAAGCACCTTGCCGACACCCTGCTTGCAGGCCGTGGAGGCTTTATAAGGCGTGCCGTTATGGTGGGGGAGGAGCGCAAGGAGCATCCGAACCTGCTGCTTCTTGACAGCGGCGACTTTTCTCAGGGTTCTCCTTATTATACATTATATAAAGGTGACGTCGAGGTTGGGCTGATGAACTTGATGCGTTATGACGCGGCAACGATAGGCAACCATGAGTTCGATTTCGGTGTTGAGAACATGGCGCGGCTGTTCAAGATGGCCGATTTCCCCGTTGTCTGCGCCAATTACGACTTCACCGGGACGGCCCTTGAAGGCATTGTCAAACCGTCTGTTGTGCTCAAGCGCGACGGATTGAGGATTGGAGTGTTCGGCCTGTCGCCTGAACTTGACGGGCTTGTGCTGGCCGAATCGTGTGCGGGAGTCAAGTATAACGACCCTGTCAAGGCTGCCAACGATGTGGCGAAGACCCTGAAGGAAAAGGAGAAATGCGACATTGTAATCTGCCTTTCGCATCTCGGCTGGAAACTTGCCGGCCTTGACGACACTGAATTAATGTCCCAACTGCGCAACGTCGATATTGTTCTGGGAGGGCACTCGCACACATATTTCACAGATATGGAATATGTGAAAGACCTTGACGGGCGTGAAATACCCAACGACCAGAACGGCAAACACGGCATATATGTCGGCAAGATAGTGGTTGACTTTGACCGTTGAATGCTGTAGCGGTTGGCCGTTAATTATTCCGTAAGATAAAATATTCTTGCCATTGCACCGTTATTTAAGCGATGAACAGACTGTTTCTGATAATTTGTTTGCTTGCCGCCGCCTTGTGTTCTTACGCCCAAGGCGATGCGGTGCAGAACCGTCCCTACACTGACTTGCGGCCTTTCCATTTCGGTGTTGTCGTCGGAACGCATTTCCAGGACATCGACTTCAACAACATCGGGCCGCAGATGGTTGTTGCGGCAGACGGTTCGCAGGTGGAGAAACTTATCACCTGCGACCAGGACAGGTGGGACATGGGCTTCCATGTAGGCGTGCTCGGCGACCTGCGCATCAGCAACCATTTCGCTTTCAGGTTCGCACCTACGATGTATTTCGGCAACCGTCACCTGACATTATACAACCATACAGACCGTCTTGACAACGGAACGCCGATTGTGCAGACGCAAGACATGAAGACCGTTTACATCGGAGTGCCGCTCGACCTGCAGTTCTGTGCGCCGCGGTTGGACAACGTAAGGCCATACGTCATGGCCGGAATAAACCCTATGATTAACCTTTCGGGCGGCGACAACGACTACGTAAAGCTGAAGCGTTACGACGTTTTCTTCGAGATAGGACTTGGATGTGACGTCTATCTCCCGTTCTTCAAGCTTCGCCCGGAACTGAAGTTCTGCTACAGTCTGCTCAACAGTCTCGATACGAAGCATGCCGACCGGCTGCGCGACGAGAATATGCAGATGTACGCAAAGTCGGTGAACGAGGCGCGCAGCAAGATGATAGTGCTTTCGTTTTACTTCGAATGAAATATTAGGAGAGTAGGAGTAAGGAGCTATTTTATAGGAGGGAAGGAGAAAGGAAAGAAGGAGTAAGGAGGAAAGTGACAATGAGTTGAATGCCAAAATGCCGCAGCATGTCTCCTTACTCCTTCTCTCCTTTCTCCTTCTCTCCTATAAAATGCTTCGTCCTTTCCTGACTACCACAATAACGGACGACGCATAGCAAGTGTTCGTTATTGCCTTTTATATAAGCCTTTAACCGTTAAACAATCTAAAAACGACTACCTAAAAGTAGGTATTAAGGATAATTGTATTACCTTTGCGGTGTACAAATGTAGGTACAAAACATTATTAATCAAATAAAGACAATTGTATTATGGCTTACGTAATTGGTGACAACTGTATCGCTTGCGGTACTTGTATCGACGAATGCCCGGCTGGAGCTATCTCTGAGGGCGAGAAGTATTCAATCAACCCTGACATGTGCACAGAGTGCGGCACTTGCGCTGATGTATGTCCGTCAGAGGCTATCAGCTTGGGATAAGGCATTTTATTTAGAATTACAACTGCGGCGGTTCGGGTTTCCCCGGGCCGCTTTTTTCGTGCCTGTGCGTAGCGGATAGCGACGCAAAAGGCCGCCTTCCGCCTTGCGAAAGGTGACCTTTTAGCCGCTAAAACGCCGCCTTTTGCATTGCAAAAGGCGGCGTTTTGGATTGTAAGCAGGCACTATGTGTCTTTTCCTGAAATAGGTTGACAGTTTTTGTTTAAATAAACTACATTATTTTA
>USHW01000021.1 GCA_900554545.1 uncultured Prevotella sp.
GCGGTTTTGGGGCACAACGCTCTGAGACTTTTAGTAGGGTTGCGGAATTGAGGAAACATCTTAAAACTAAAGAGTATGAAAAAACTTTTACTCGCAGCCGTTGCCTTGCTGTTCACTGTCGGCGCATCGGCACAAGATTTGAGGCTGAATGTCAGCCCGACGATGAGGCCACAGCCTGCAACCTTCAAGTCTTTCAATAATTTGCGTGTTGATGCCAATGCCGGTGTTACCATGGCGGATAAGGCTGTCAAGCCGATGGCGAAGGCCGTACAAAAAGCAGCCCCTGAAGGTACGTCGCGTGAATATTTCGTCATTTCTTATGATTATGTGGAAGGTGTGTCAAATTTAACTTCTGGAATGTACCTGAGGTCACAACTGCAGAACGTGATATTCGGTGCTGACAACAAAGTGTATATTCCTGTGTTTTTTGGTGGCCAGTATGTTAGCGCGGATACATGGCTTGAAGGTACTATGAGTTCTGACGGCAGTTCGGTAACCGTGGAGAACGACCAGCCCTTAGGTACGTATAACAATTATGAGCTGCGCCTTATGATAATTAGTTCGGACGGACAGAATATTGCGCAGTCCGCTACGTTTACAATCGACCCGACCTATGGCTTTATGACGTGTGAGAACTTTTTCTTAGTACAAACTTATTCCGGTGGGGAGCAGACAGGTTTCCTCACACAGATAGTCATGCCACAATTGTTCCCCACAGATAATGCACAGATTTTCGAGTCTCTTTCAACGCGTACCCTTACTGCAAACTCAGTGGCAGCGTCAGGAGCCAGCATAAGCGGAACGGTCGAGGACTACAGCGCCCCCGCTTTAGGCGGCCACTTTGTGAAGGGACTGTTTCAGAATTATCCTGACGGATGGCTTATGCTGCAGTATGCAGACGACAACATGACAGATTTAGCGTATGGAGGCCAGATCGTTTCTGACGGTAAAGTTGTGTTTGTAGACGACGGCTCTTTCTTGGATAATTCGCAAATATCAGCTGAAATCATGGATGACGCAATGACTGCGACATGTACATTCACTTATGGTAGCGACGGTTCATACACCCAGGAAAGTGGACTCTACCTGATGGATTTGTATGCTGACGGCAACCAACTCAAATTAAGTGACATGTATAATAATATCATTCTTGGTGCTCCTACACCATCAGGCATCAGCAGCGTAGAGACTGACAAGGGCGAGCCTGTCGCAACAGAATATTACGACCTGTCAGGCCGTCGCGTTGATGCGGCTGCAAAGGGTGTTACCATCCGTGTAGATAAATATGCTGACGGCACAAGCAAGGCCGTTAAGGCGATAAAGTAACGGGGCGTAACCCTTTCCGCAACGTTGCTTTAATAGTAAAGGCGGGGCTTTATGCCTCGCCTTTCGTTTTTGTTTTTTTGCGGTTTTTGTTTTTTGCGGTTATGGGGTTATGGGGTTATGGGGTTTTGCGGTTATGAGGTTATGAGGTTATGAGGTTATGGGGTTATGGGGTTATGGGGTTTTGCGGTTATGAGGTTATGAGGTTATGAGGTTATGAGGTTTTGCGGTTATGTGGTTTTACGGTTGTAAGGTTATAAGGTTGTAAGGTTGTGAGGTTTTGTGGTTATGCGGCGCAAATATATTGATGATACATACCAGCCTACGTAAAATCTCTAAATCGTGCCGTATGACCTCATAACCGTACAACCGTACAACCTTATAACCTTACAACCGTATAACCCCATAACCTTACAACCTTACAACCTTACAACCGTATAACCTCATAACCGTAAAACCTCAAAACCCCATAACTTCAAAACCTTACGACCGTATGTTCTTGCGCCTGTTGGCGTTCTTGCCGAGCCGTTTCATCATGTTCTTTTCAATCGAGTAGACGCGCTGGATTTGTTTTGGTGTAAGGAACTTGCTGTACTCTTTGTAGTACTTCTTCCTGATGTCGAGCAGCTTTTGGCTGCGGTCGAAGCGCTCTTCTATCGCCTCTTCCGTTTCCCTGTCGTTTTTTGACGCGCCCTTGCCGACCCTTTTACGCGGCGCGAGGCTCCATACTTCCTTCTGGCAACGGCTGTACGTATCGACGAATTTTGCGGTGGTCTCGTCGTCGAAGGCCAGCTGCTGCGCTATGTGGCGCGCCTGAGTCTCGGCCAGCTGTTCGCGCGATATGCGCTGTTTGCCCTTGTCCTGTGCGTTGGTTGTTACGCAGCATGCCGTCATCATTACGGCCAAAAGCAGTGTTCTGATAATCTTTTCCATCTTTTTTGTCTCCTTCTTTTATTTGGTTAATGATTTAATGTCTCTGTCATCGTGCTTTGGCGTTCTTTCCGTTGCACGCTTTGTCTTAAAGACCCTCCGTATGGTGGAAAGTAAAATCCCGGCAGTGTTATTTTTCATTAACGGCTGAAAGGTGGCCTTTCGCCGTGTAAAAGACGGCAAAACGCACGGCAAAAGGCCGTCTTTTGCACTGTAAAACATGGCCTTTCGCAAAGCCGTCCGTAAGTGGTTGGTATACAGAAGCTTACGCCGCGCCCTGCGCCTTGCGCAAAAATATGCGCCGAGCATGGCGTAAATCCGATAATTTTCAGTAATTTTGCACCACATATCAGGCTCATCCGGCCTATTAGTCTTATTATAACCGATTATGGAAGAGAAAAAGAATTATAAGCGCACCACCGTCACCGCCGCCCTGCCTTACGCCAACGGCGGAGTGCACATAGGCCATCTGGCCGGGGTGTACGTGCCGGCGGACATCTACGTGCGCTACCTTAGATTGAAGAAACAGGACGTGAAGTTCATCTGCGGAAGCGACGAGCACGGAGTGCCCATCACCATCCGCGCCAAGAAGGAAGGCATAACGCCGCAGCAGGTGGTTGACCGCTACCACGCGATGATAAAGAAGAGCTTTGCCGACTTCGGCATCTCGTTCGACATATACAGCCGCACCACGTCTGAAACGCACTCGAAGACGGCTTCAGACTTCTTCAAGAAGCTGTACGACGAGGGCAAGCTGGTTGAGAAAACGTCCATGCAATACTACGACGAGGAGGCTAAGCAGTTCCTTGCCGACCGCTATATCACCGGCGAATGCCCCCACTGCCACAACCCGAAGGCATACGGCGACCAGTGCGAGAAGTGCGGCAGCGACCTCGACCCGACGGAACTTATCAACCCCGTGAGCACCATTAGCGGCTCGAAGCCCGTGCTCAAGGAGACCAAAAACTGGTATTTGCCGCTCAACGAGTATCAGGACTGGCTCAAGCAGTGGATACTTGAAGGCCACAAGGAGTGGCGTCCCAACGTGTACGGACAGTGCAAGTCGTGGCTCGACCTCGACCTTCAGCCCCGCGCAATGACGCGCGACCTTGACTGGGGAATACCCGTTCCCGTTGAGGGAGCTGAGGGAAAGGTGCTCTATGTGTGGTTCGACGCGCCCATAGGCTATATCTCAAACACGAAGGAACTTATGCCCGACGACTGGGAAACGTGGTGGAAAGACCCCGACACACGCCTCGTGCACTTCATCGGCAAGGACAACATCGTGTTCCACTGCATCATCTTCCCGGCCATGCTGAAGGCTCACGGAGGCTACATCTTGCCTGACAACGTGCCGGCAAACGAGTTCCTCAACCTTGAGAACGACAAGATTTCAACGTCGCGCAACTGGGCGGTGTGGCTGCACGAATATCTCGAAGAGCTGCCCGGAAAGCAGGACGTGCTGCGCTATGTGCTCACGGCCAACGCTCCCGAAACCAAGGACAACAACTTCACATGGAAAGACTTTCAGGAGCGTAACAACAGCGAACTCGTGGGCATTTACGGCAACTTCGTCAACCGTGCGCTGCAACTTACCAAGAAATACTTTGACGGCGTAGTGCCGGCCTGCGGCGAATTGCAGGACATCGACCGCCAGACCATCGCCGAGTTCCACGACGTGAAGGCCGGCGTCGAGCGCCTATTGGACGGCTTCAAGTTCCGCGACGCGCTGAAAGAGGCCATGAACCTTGCGCGCATCGGCAACAAATACATCGCCGACACGGAACCGTGGAAAGTGGCGAAGACCGACATGCAGCGCGTCGAGACCATCCTCAACATCTCTCTCCAGCTCGTTGCCAACCTCGCCATTGCCTTCGAACCGTTCCTGCCTTTCAGCAGTGCGCGCCTGCGCAAGATGCTCAACATGGAGCAGGTTGACTGGAACCGCCTCGGCTCCACAGACCTCTTGCAGGCCGGACACCAGCTGGCTGAGCCAGAACTGCTGTTCGAGAAAATCGAGGACGACGTCATAGCATACCAGCTCCAGAAGCTTGAGGACACGAAGAAGGCCAACGCCGAGGCGCAGTATAAGGCCAAGGAGATAAAGCCGACGATAGCTTTCGACGACTTCGAGAAAATCGACATCCGCGTGGGTGTTGTCAAGGCGTGCGAGAAAGTGAAGAAGGCCGACAAGCTGTTGAAGTTCACCATCGACGACGGCAGCGGCCAGGAGCGCACCATTGTCAGCGGCATAGCCAAATATTACAAGCCCGAAGACCTTGTAGGCCGCCGCGTATGCTTCGTTGCCAACCTTGCTCCGCGCAAGCTGAAGGGCATCGAGAGCCAGGGCATGATACTCTCCGCCGAGGACTTCGACGGCTCAATCAGCGTGATAACCACCTCTGCCGACGTCAAGCCCGGCAGCCAGGTAGGGTGATAAGCCGGCCGTGCTACAGTGCGGCTCATTATGAAAGAGGATTATGGCAGGCTTTTGCGGCTGCCATAATCCTCTTCTTTTGTACGCCCTTAGCCGCTGTCTGGCGGTGCGGCCGGTCGTGTGTTTCCGCTTACATGGCGAACTTCAGTGCGCCGTCAGCCCATCTCGCTATGTAGATTCCGGGGCTTAGGCTCATGCTGATGCTTGTTCCGCTGCCTTCGCCCACAAGCTGTCCGGCGGCGTTGTAGACGCGCAGCTGCAGGCCGTCGGGGTTGTCTATCGTCACGTTTCCGCCGTTGCGGCTTATGCTGATGCCGTTTGCGTCAGCGCCGGGAGCTGTTATTCCGCTGCCGATGTGCTCGTTTATCTTCAGTCGGTCAATGTAGACGTAGTACGGGCTGTCTTCTCCCGTGATGTGTATAGCCACGCTGTAATACCCGTCTTCACTGACGCTGAACGGCTTTGAGGGGTATTCGGTGAACGTGGACGACGCCACTTCGAAGCTGTCGCTTACGGGTTGCATTGCGGCTGCGGTGCTTTCTTTGCCTACGGCGTACTCTATCGTGCCTGAATATATGTCTTCATAGTCGTTGCGCATCGATGCGCTGACGGTGTATTGCTTGTCCTTGCTCATGTACATGGGCGGCGTTATGAACCAGTCGTCGTTGTTGTCGCCGAACGCCCATTCGTAAATGATGCATCCTTTCTCTAAACTGTAAATCCAGGTTGCATTGTCATTGTTGCCGTCTATGGATGTGTACAGCGGGTAGAGTGTCCAGTCCGTCAGGTCGTCGTCAACCGGGATGATGTAGTGTTCGCCCAGGATGACGTAGTTGGATATGGTGGCCTGGCCTGTCTTTCCTGCCGACGTGGCCGCCACTTCGTAGTAGCAAATGCGTTTTTCCTCGGGAGTAAGCGTCTCGGTGAATGTCGTTCCGGTGAAGTCTTCGTCAACCACTGTGTTGTCAGGCTGGCGCACTATGCGGTAGCTTGCGTTGCCGTAGTCAATGTATCCGTCGTTGACGCCCGTTTCGGGCAGTGTCCATGTCAGCGTGACTTGCCCTTCGCCCTCTTTGCTTATCTTGACGTCGGTCACGGCCTTGGGCGTGTCAAAGCCTATGTATCGCGTAATGTTGACGGCCTCCGACGCTCCTGCGGCGTTGCTTGTGGTGAGTGAGAACATGTGGCTTCCGTCCTCGTCGAACTGTAGCGGCAGCTCAACCTTTTCGCCCGGGGCGGCTGTGCCGGCTGTCTTGTCGTTTATGTCTATGGCCAGTTCGTAGTTCAGGGCTTCGTCGGCAAGCGTCTTTCCGTCAGCGTTTTCCGTCGGCATGGTGAAGCTTAGCGTGCCGTTGAGGTTTCCGCCCTCGAAGTCGAGGCTGACGTCTTGCGGCTGTGCAGGTTCGTTGTGTTCCGCCTGCAGGGTGTATATGCCTATTATCTGCGCCTTGTCGGGATATGTGAACACGTGCGTGGCCTTGCCCGTGGCGGTGTCAACGGTGTACAGCGCGCCGCCGTCGGCCGTGTAGGCCGACCAGTACATTTGGCCTGTGTCGCCGTCGATGGTGGCCGACTGTGTGTTTTCGGGCGTCACTCCCGTAGGCCCTACTTCCGTAAGGGCCGCCGTTTCCTTGTCTATGGTGTACAGGATGCCGTCGTCAGCGCCGATGCCGTACAGCGTTCCGTCGGCCGATGCTGCAAGGGCGCACATGCGCTTGACGGGCGCTATGGGCGTCTGCCGTCCTGTCTGCGTGTCGAACAGGCTAAGGTTGAAGCTGCCGCTGGCGTCGGCGTTCAGGCTGCATGCGTAGATGTTGCCCGTCGAGGGGTCGTATGTCATGTCGGATGTCACGTAAGACACGTTCCAGTCTTCTATCATCACGGTGTTCTCGAGGTTGAACGTGCCCGTGTCGTAAACCAGCATGTAGGCCAGTGTCATGAAGCCCATGTCGAAGTATGACACGGCGTAATACTTGCCGTTGGCGTACACCGCGCCGCCGTTGGGCTGAAGGTCGCCGCTGGCGAGCACGCAGGTCAGCCCGGCGTCGGGCGTGTCGGTGAACGAGTATATGCCCGGCTGCATGCTGCCGTTCTCGCTGTACAGGTATGCGCCGTATATCGTTTTCTGCGCCTGTGCTTGCGTTTGCGCCGCGAGGCATAGGCATGCTATGAGTAAAAGCCTTAATGTTTTCATGGTGAAGTATTTTTAATTGTTACGTTGTTCTTTTCCGTCCTGTAACCCGTTGGTTGCCAGCGTGTTTCCGATATGCCGCAAAACGCCTTGCAAAAGATGGCCTTTTGGCGTCCGTTTCATGGCCTTTTGGCGTGTGAAAGGTGGCCTTTTGCACGGCGTCTGTCCTTGGCCGCCTTTGCCGCCGGCGTGGGGACTCCGTTGCGTGGGCCGTCAGTGCGGCGCCGTACAGCGGAGTCCTTGCTGTGCTTATCGTGTTATCATGATTTTCTTCGTGGCCTTTCCGGCGGTCACTATGTACATTCCGGCCGGCAGGCTGAACCTCTGCGCCGCGCCCTGCGCCACTGTTCCGTGCTGCCGCCCGTCGGCGGTGAATATCCTGGCTGTTGTTTCCGTGCCGTTGACAACGGTCAGCAGGCCGCCGTCGGCGTAAGCTTTCAGGCCGCTGCCGCCGGTTACGTCGGTGATGCCTGAGCTTGTGTTTTCCTTCAGGCTGATGTTGCGCACGAGCAGGTCGCCGATGTGCGTGTCGCTCGTCACGTGTATTCCTATGCGGTAAGTGCCGCCCTGCGTCTCGGCGAAGGTGCCTTTAAGCGTTGTCCATTGCGTGTCGTCGTTGACTTCAGTCAGGCTTATTACGCTGCGCGTCATGCTTCCGGCCGTCGGCTCCGTGCCTATGAACACTTCTATTTTCTCAGGTTCTCCGGGTATGCTGTTGATGGCGTCTACGGCGATGTCGTAGCTCTTGCCTGCCTCCAGGCGGAATTTCGGGCTGATGAGCCAGTCGTCAGCCGTCGGCTCCGTCACGCTCCATTCGTATATTGCGGCGCGGACGCTGGTTGAGTAGCTCCATGTGTAGCCGTCGTTGTTGGCGTCAACAATGCTCCATGTGTCGAAAGTCTGCGGTATCTCGAACGTCTCGTAGATGGGCAATGCCAGCTCGTCGCCTATGGTTACGAAGTTGCTCACAATCATGTCGCTCTCCTTGCCGGCGTATTTTGCCACGATGCCGTAGCTGTACGTGCACATGTCGGTAGACGTAAGCTCGTCGGTGAACGTCGTGCCTTTCACGTCAGTGGCAACCCATGTATAGTCAGGATAGCGCTGTATGTCGTAAGTCACGGCTTCAAGGTCTACGTATCCGCCGTTCACGCTGCCGTCCGGCGCAGTCCATGTTACGGTCATCCGCGTGCCGTCGTTCGTGCATACGACGTTGCTTACAGCCTTCGGCGTGTCGTTGCCCACGTACATGCGCCTGTTGGCAGGCTGGCCGTTGCCCTCGGCGTTGTACGGTATTACGGCGAACTCGTGCCATCCGTCAGCCCCGCAGCTCACGGGTATCTCTACGGCGGCTCCCGGACTGACGTCCTCGCGGACGGCATATTCCTTGTTGTCAACAAGCAGTTTCAGGCTTATAGTGCCCTCGAGCGGCTGCCCCCCGGTGTCTGACTCCGGGGCGTTGAGGCTCACCGTGCCCTCAAGGCTGCCTCCTTCAAACCTCGTCTCGAAGCCGCTTACTGCCGCAGGAGCCTTTGCGTTGAAGAACGGTTGGCGCACGAAGAGGCCCGTTATATGCTCTCCGTTGGCGAACCTGCCCACGAGCGTGGCCTCGCCCGTTGCGGTGTCAACCTTGTAAAGGCCGCTTTCGCTCTCGTTGGCCATCGCCCACCAGAACTCGCCGGTTGCCGGGTCGATGGTTGCCGACTGAAGCATCTTGCCCAGTTCGCGGAACCCCGTGTCGCCGATTTCTGTCAGCCGGGCGTCGTTCTTGTCGATGGCGTAGAGTATTCCGCCGTCTGAAATGCCGTACACCTGTCCCTTTGCGTCAACCGCTATGGCAACCATCATCTCGATGGGGGCGATAGGAGTCTTTACGCCCGTCAGCAAGTCCATGGAGCTGAAGACGTATTCTGTCGCCGTCTCGCCTATCGAGCAGCAGTACACATTGCCCGTTGTGGGGTCGTAAGCCATGTCGGAGGCGATGTATTGCATGCCTTCGTACATGGTGGACGATGTCGTGCCGCTCTCGAAGTCGTAGACGTTGTACACGGCGCGGACGGGGTTTCCCGTCATGAAAAGTGTGAAATAGTATTTCCCGTCAAGGTAGACACCGCCTCCGTTTGCTATGTAATCGGTGCGTGTGGCAACGGGTGTAAGCTCAATCTGCTCGCCCGGGACAAAGGAGTAGATGCCTGCGGTGAAGGAGTTGTCGTCATCCGTGACGATGGTTCCGTATAATACGGTTTCCGGCTGTGCCGGTGCTGCCTCGGTGACGGTTATGTTGTCAATGTCGACATACGACCAGAAGCCGCCCGAAACGGCGTGGAAGCCTATGTGATACGTACCGTCAGCGGGTGGGGTGAACGTGGATTCAACAAGCTCGTAGTTTTTCGTCAGCGCCTTTTCCTGTATCAGCAGACCTTCGGAAAGAGCCTCGTCGGAGGGAGTGTTGGCGACACCCAATTCGAGCTTCCCGTCCGAAGCCTTTGCGTTGAATGATATTGTATATGTATATCCGGCCTTCATGTCTATTCCGGAGGTTACCAGCCAGTCGTCATGGGCGTTCATGCCGGTGGTGCATCGTGTGTTCTCGCTGATTGTGTAGTAGTTCCAGCATTCCCCGTCATTGTTGACGTCGATTGTGGTGAACCTTGCCATGGCGTCAGGCGTGTCGAAAGTTTCGTTGAATACTACGTCTTGCGCATGCAGCCAGGAGCTTTGCAGCAGCATGACGGGCAGTAAAAACAGTAATACATGGTAAGAAGCCAGATGCTTGTTCTTACCTTTTCGCTGTTCGTCTTTTTTCATGTTTCTTGCGTTTTTATTCTTCTCCGTCCCCTTGGAGAAGTGTTGATAATGGAAAAAGCGTGGGAACTTAGCCTGTGCTTTTCAGGTAAACGCTCTTTTCAGTGATGTTTTTCCCATGGCGGATTTCGTGGTCTGAAAACCGTGTGTTTTTGCAAATATAGTAGTTTAGACGGTATGTTCCAAGACTTTTTGTCGTAAAAATGCTGTTTTGTATATTAAATCTTCGCTTTGGGCGGTGTTTTCCTGTTATTCAGCCGGAGGCGTGTTGGGCGGCCGCCGTACATCCGGCGTTTTCTGAAACGTGGCCTTTCGCATTGCGAAAGGCCACGTTTTACAACATGAAAGGCCTTCTTTTGCACTGCAAAAGACGGCCTTTTGTAATACGTTGTCTGTCAGGCTGTTTCCGGTTCGGCCGATGCCGGTGAACGGCTTGCCTGTTGTTTGTCCTAACGGTGTTTGCCGCAGGGGGATTGCTTTCAGCTCCTTTAGTCCCCTCCGGCTTCCTTGGCTTCTTGTAGACGTCAGTCCATGCTTTCCATTCCGCCGTCTTCACCGCCCATGTTGGCGCTGTTGTTCACCTTCTTCTTGGGCGCTTTGGCCTTCATGTTGCCGAAGCTGTATGTCAGGGTGACGTTCAGCGTGCGGCCGCTTCCCCAGTTTTTCTGGCGGCGTGTGAAGGTCTCCGAGCTTGTAAAGTTCTCGAACTTGCGTGAGTTGAGGATGTCCCGGCAGTTGAGCGCGAGCGTCAGTTTGCGGTCGAGGAACGTCTTGCGCACACCGAAGTTCATGCTGAAGTTGGCCTTGCGGTATCCCTGCGTGATGACCTGTCGTGCGCGGTAGCGGCCCGTAAGCTGCACCGATATGTCGTAAGGCAGCATGAGCGACGCCTGCATTCGTGCGTTCCAGGTGAAGTTGTCGTCGCTTTCACCGGTGATGGTTTGCCCGTCAATGTTGTACTTGAAGCCGTTAAGCTTGTAGTAGTAGGCGTTGGCCGTGGTGGTGAGGTTGAGTATCTTGAACAGCTGGTTCTTCATAACCAGCTCAAGGCCGGTGCTTACGCTGCTGGCAACGTTCATGTATGTGGAGTACATCTGGTTGTCGGTGGTGCTCTGGTAGTTGATGCGCTGGATTACGTCGTCAGTCGGGCGGTAGTACGCGCTGACGAGTACGGAGTTGGCGTTCCACGTCTTGAGGTAGTTCAGCGAGAACGAGTTGCTGTATTCCGGGGTAAGCCTCGGGTTACCGAACGAAATCATCGACGCGTCGCGCGTGTTGCGGAAGCTGTTTAGCTGGTGTCCGCGCGGACGGCGCAGGCGGCGCGTATAGTTGAGCTGCAGCTGCTGGCTGTCGTCGAACTGGTATGAGAGGAACACGCTGGGGAACAGCTGGAAGAAGTCCTTTTTGAACGGTTTGTCGCGCTTCGAGGGGTCATGCTCCTGCTCGTAGCTGTAGCTTGACGTGTTGACGCGCCAGTATTCGCCGCGCAGTCCGGCCATCACGCCGAGCTTGCCGAACTTCGTCGTCACCGTGGCGTACATCGCGTGCAGGTCTTGATTGTACATGAAGCGGTTGTAATACTCCTCGTCCTCCACGGCGTTTGCTCCGCTCCACGACGTTTCGTCGATGTAGCTTTCCTGCGGAGAGTTCTCCCTGTCGAAGTTGCCTTGGTATCCGGCTTGCAGCAGCCAGCCGTCGGCTATCGGGTTTTCGTAGTCCAGCTTCACTTCCCACGAGTGGTTGCGCATGTACATCGGGCGGTACTGGTAGTCGTATTCCGTGGCTCCCGTGGGGTCGATGTAGGTCGTGCTGTCCTGGTAGATGTTCTCCTGGTCCATCCGCCAGTTGTGGTAATCCACCGTGAAGTCAAGGAAGTGCTTGTCGGTGAAGCTGTGGCGGTAGTTGAACTCGCCGTAGAGCATGCGCATGTCGTTGTGTCCCGACGAGTTGCGCAGCATTATGTAAGAGTCGTGTTCGGCGCCGATTGTTCCGTAGTGGTAGGGCGTTATGCCGCCGTTGTTGTGGCTTCCGAACATCGTCATGCCGGTAATCGAGAATGCGTCCTTGTCGGTTGCGTTGTAGGTCAGTCCTGCCCGTGCGAAGAGGTTGTTGCCCGTGCGGTCGTTCTCGGTGGAGTATGACTGGTATTCCCCCGTGTTCAGGTATTCTTGGTAGCTCTCCGAGCCGCCCTCGCTGGCGCGGTGGCGGTAGCCGATGTTTGCGAAACCTTCCCACCGCCCTATGTTGAAGTTGATGTTTCCGCTCACGTTCGCGCTGCCGTTGGTGTTGCCTCCGCCCTGCACCGAGCCGTAGTATCCGGCGGTGCGGTTCTTCTTCAGCACGATGTTTATTATGCCGGCGCTGCCTTCGGCGCTGAATTTTGCCGAGGGGTTGTCGATTACTTCTATGCGGTCGATGCTTTCGGATGGCAGCTGTTGCAGTATTTCGGCGCGGTTGTCGCTGGTCAGTCCGCTGGCCTTTCCGTTAATCCAAACCTCCACGCTGGTGTTGCCGCGCAGCGATATGTTGCCGTCGGTGTCGACCTCTACCGACGGAATGTTCTCCAGCACGTCGGTGGCGGCCATGCCGGCGTTGTTTATGTCCTGTGACACGTCGAACGACTTGCGGTCAACCTCGAGCCTCATGCCGGGGCGCTGCGCCGTCACGGTGACCTCTTCCAGCGTCTGGCTGTCCTCGGTCATGTGCATGTCGTTGAATAGTGCGTGCTTGTGTTGCTCTCCCACTGAGAAGTCGCGGCTCACCTCCGTGTAGCCGATGTATGACAGTTTCAGGGTATAGTCGCCGTAGGCCAGTTGCCTGATGTTGAACTGTCCCTTGTCGTCGGTCACCGCTCCTGTGACGAATTTCTGTGTGGCACGGTTGAAAATAGATACGTTCACGTATGACATCGGCTCACCGGTGGCCGAGTCGATAATCTTTCCTTTTGCGCTGCCTTGCGCGTGGCAGATGGCTGCGCACAACAAAAACATCCAAAAAGCGATAAGTTTCTTCATAACACTTATTCTGATTGTGATAATGTCAAAAAGTTTAATCGTTCGCATGTTTTTTTGCAAATAATTTGGTTTTACGCCTTAAACAGATTACCTTTGCACGCGGAATGGGTCTCATAGTTCAATGGATAGAACAAGTCTCTCCTAAAGATTAGATCCGAGTTCGATTCTCGGTGAGACCACTTTCTACGTCGTAAAGGGCGCGCAGACACATCGTTTGCGCGCCCTTTACGCTTTGTTTCAGCCGTTCTTGCGTGTCGTCTTGACCGTTCTTTCTTCACAGTTTGTGCCGCTTCTGTAAGTCGCTGGCTGTCAGCGGCTTGCCGATATGTCGTCTTTCGCATTGCAAAACATGGCTTTTTAGCGTGTAAAAGGTGGCCTTTTGGAAGGCAAAAGGCCACCTCTTGCGCGACATTCAAAATACCTACTTTTGGCGATTGCGGCTTTTCTGCCTTGTCGCTAACTTTGCAGCGCGAAATCATAGATAAGGAAATCAGTATCATGTGTGTATTTAAAAGATTGAAAGCAACGCTGTTGTCAACGCTGTTAGCCGTTTCCGTATCACTTTGGGCACAAGGCGGCGTCGACGGGATGATATCTGGCCGCGTCGTCTCCGACGGCAAGGCCGCGGTAAGTTACGCCACGGTGAAACTCAAGGGGACGGGCTACGGCAGCGCGACCAACGGCGAGGGGATATACCATGTCAAGGCTCCGGCAGGCGATTACACGCTTGTCGTGTCGGCCGTTGGCTACGAGACGGTGGAGAAAAAAGTCACCCTCCACGCAGGCGAACGCCTCAAGATGAATGTCCGCATACGCGAGGACGCCATACAGCTGGCCGAGGTCTCGGTGGTGTCGGCCGGCGTCAGCCGTGTCAAGAACTCGGCTTACAACGCCGTGGCGGTTGACACGCGCGGCATGCTTAACACCACAAAGACCCTTAGCGAGGCCCTTGCCAAGGCTCCCGGACTTAAGCTGAGGGAGAGCGGCGGAGTAGGTTCGGACATGAACCTGATGCTCGACGGCTTCAGCGGAAAGCACGTAAAGGTGTTCATCGACGGCGTGCCGCAGGAGGGAGTGGGCGGCTCGTTCGGCCTTAACAACATACCCGTGAACTTCGCCGAGCGCATAGAAGTATATAAAGGTGTGGTGCCCGTGGGCTTCGGAACCGACGCTATCGGCGGCGTTATCAACATCGTTACCAACAGGAAACGGCGCGAGTGGTTTCTCGACGCGGCGTATTCTTACGGCTCGTTCAACACCCACAAGTCGCACGTAAACTTCGGCCAGGCCTTCAGGAACGGCTTTACTTACGAGATAAACGCCTTCCAGAACTACTCCGACAACGACTATTATGTGGACGCTCCTGTGCTCGACTTCGCCACTGGAGCGCTCGACACCAAGACGCTCCGCCGCGTAAAGCGTTTCAACGACACGTACCACAACGAGGCGGTGGCGGCAAAGGTGGGCTTCACCGGCCTGCCGTGGGCCGACCGCATCATGCTCGGCTTCACCTGGTCGCACATGTACAAGGACATACAGACTGGCGTAAGGCAGAAGACAGTGTTCGGTCAGAAGCACCGTTACGGCCACTCCCTCATGCCGTCTTTCGAGTACTCGAAGCGCAACCTCTTCCTGAAGGGGCTTAGCCTTGTGGCCACTGCCAACTACAACCGTAACTCAACGACCAACGTTGACACCGCAACCTACCGCTATAACTGGCTGGGCGAGCGGCAGAAAAAGAACGACCCGGGAGAGCAGTCGTACCAGTACATGCGCTCGGACAACGACAACTGGAACGCCACCGTTACCCTGAACTACCGCATCGCGCACGGCCACACGCTCACGTTCAACAACGTTTTCAACGCGTTCCGCCGCGAGAACACCTCCTTATTATATAACACCGAGACGACGGAAGCCATCGCAAAGCAGTCGCGAAAGAACATCGCGGGCCTGTCTTACCGCCTTATGCCGTCGGAAAAATGAAACATCTCCGTTTTCGGAAAGTATTACAGCCTCTACGTTGCAGGCCCTGTGGCCACCGACGAGAACGCATCCGACTTTGTAAGACGTTCGCGGACGCTCGACTCCTGGGGCTTCGGCGCGGCCGGAACGTACTTCATCCTGCCCGGACTTCAGGCCAAGCTGTCATACGAAAAGGCGTACCGCCTGCCAACGGTGGAGGAGATGTTCGGCGACGAAGACCTTGAGACGGGCAGCGTAATGCTGCGTCCGGAGCAGAGCCACAACGTAAACGTGAACCTAAGTTACCAGAAGACGCTCGGCCAGCACTCGCTCTACGCCGAGGCAGGCTTCATCTACCGCGACACGCGCGACTACATCCAGCGCAGCATCGCCAGCCTTAGCGGCAACCGCGAGGGCGCGTATTACGAGAACTACGGCAAGGTGAAGACCGTCGGCTACAACTTCTCCGTGCGCTATAACCTTGGCCGGTGGCTTAGCGTCGGCGGCAACTTCACCCACATGGACGTTGAGGACAACGAGCGGCTGATGACCGGCAGCACATCCGTCGCCAACCCCATGTACGGCTCGCGTATGCCCAACGTGCCCTATCAGTTCGCCGACAGCGACGTGAACCTGTACTGGCACGACCTCGGAGGGAAAGGAAACGTGCTCACGCTGACCTACGACAACCAGTATCTGCACAGCTTCTGCTACTACTCCGACGGCCTTAGCGCGGTCAACTTGTCTGACTACATGGTGCCTACGCAGTTCTCCCACAACCTCACTCTTTCCTACAGCATCTGCCGCGGACGGTATAACTTCTCGTTAGAGTGCCGCAACTTCACCGACGAAAACCTCTACGACAACTTCAGTCTGCAAAAAGCCGGCCGCGCGTTCTACGGCAAAGTGAGGGTGAACCTTGGCAAGTGAAGAGTGAAGAACTAAGAGTGAAGAATTCAATAGCTTACCCCTATCGGGTCTATCAGCCCTATCTGTCCTATTAAAACAATATTAATCATCAATCAATAAATCAATGAAGAAGTTTTGTCTTTTTGCCGGAATGGCTGCGATAGCGCTCTCCGGCGTGTCCCTTACATCATGTTCCGACGACGAACCGGGCGGTGGCGGCACCGGCTCTGATGCCCTTACCAACCCTTACGTGATAGCCGCGACGGTGAACAGCACCAGCGCCGAGGCCAACGTTCTTACCACGGCAGAGTCTCTTAGCGGTGAAATAACCGCGTCGGGACTGGCCAACGAGGGTGCTACTTACTGGGTGTTCCACTCTGACAAGTACCTGTACGCCCTGAATTACCACCAGGGCGAGTCCGGCACAACGTTCTCCTTCGTGCGCAACTCTACGACGAAGGCGCTCCAGCAGCGTGCCAACGAGTACTTTGTTACGCGATTCACAACCTACGGACTGTATGATGATAAAATCATAACGACGTCGAGCGGCGAGGGCAATCCCGATTGGGCAGACCCCGTGACGGAGTATATTCCATACGTGTTCAAGATTTCTTACCTTGACGTTGACGACGAGACGTTCGTCTCAAACCAGACTGCGACATCGGGAAGCGAGAGTGTTGTGACTGACAGGGACTTCATCTGCGAGAACTTTTTGGGCAACGGCGAGTACGTGACGCTGGCCGGTCTCGAGCAGGTAGGCACGAAAATATACAGCGCCGCCATACCGATGGGGCTGTCGCAGTACGGCTGCCAGCAGTTCACCGACGATGAGCGGACGCAATACAAGTATGTGCGTCCGGGGTATGAAGACCTTATCAAGACCGAGGACGGCGGCTCGCACAGCAGCAGTTACAAGAAAGGCGAGCTGCAATGGACGCAGTGGCCCGACTCATGTTGGGTGGCGATATTCACCGACGACACGTTCAAGGAGAAGAAAATCGTGAAGACCGACAAGGTAAGTTATGCCTGCGGACGCATGAAGTCGCAGTATTACCAGATGGTATGGGCCACCGACGACGGCCGGTATGTGTACGTCATCTCTCCGAGTTACGCCAAGACGATGAGCGACTCGCGCCAGCAGACAACGCTGCCGGCAGGAGTTGTGCGCATAGACACGCAGACCGAGGATTTTGACGACTACTACTGCAACCTCGAACAGCTGTCGCAGAACGGCCTGCAGCGCAGCTGGTATATTAGTGGCGACAACTTCCTGTTCCTCATGTACGACGCTCCCATCACTTCGTCTACAAAGACCGCCAACCAACTTGCCGTCTTCAATGCGTCTGCCAAGACGCTTGTCAACGTCACCGGCCTGCCCTCAGACGTTACAGGCTTCGGCTCAACGCCTTACTTCGAGAATGGTTACGCATACGTGTCGGTGAACACCGAGAGCGGCTACCCTGCCATCTGGCAAATCAATCCGCAGTCGGGCGTGGCGATGAAGACACTCACCGTCAACGGCGCAACTACGCTTACTGGAATTGGAAGAATTGATTAAGGTTATGTGGTTATGAGGTTTTACGGTTATACGGTTATGGGGTTATAAGGTCTTGCGGTTGTGCGGTTATTAGGTTTTACGGTTATATAAATTTAAAACCGCATGGCCTCATAACCGTAAAACCCCACAACCTCATAACCGCAAACCCTCACAACCGTATAACCCAATAACCGCATAACCGTAAAACCACACTTACATGAAACACTTTCTCAGGAAAATCCATCTCTGGCTGTCGGTTCCTTTCGGCATAATCATCACCTTGGTGTGCTTCTCGGGAGCGATGCTTGTGTTCGAGAAGGAGGTGACGCAGCTGTTCGACGGCGGCCTTTATACGGTTGAGAAGGCCGGAGACAGGCCGCTGCCTGTCGGCGTTTTGGCCGACAAGGTGGCGCAAACGCTGCCAGAAGGGGTGCGTGTTACGGGCGTAACGGTGAGTTCCGACCCCGAAAAGGCATACAGCGTAAGCATCTCCAAGCCGCATCGTGCGTCGGTAATCGTCAACCAGTACACGGGCGAAGTCAAGGGGCGGCAGGAGCGCAACGCCTTTTTCGCCGCCATGTTCAGCCTGCACCGCTGGCTGATGGACAACGGACGGCCCGAGGGACGGCCTGCTTACGGAAAGATAATAGTGGGAATATCCACAATCATGTTTGTCATAGCACTTGTGTCGGGCATCATAATATGGTGGCCGAAGACACGCCGCGCACTGCGCAACAGCCTCAAACTGACGCTGCGCAAGGGCCGTTTCCGCCTGTGGCACAGCCTCCATGTGGCTGGGGGAATGTACGCCGTGCTGCTGCTACTTGCCATGTCGCTTACCGGACTTACGTGGTCGTTCTCGTGGTACCGCACCGCCTTCTACGCCGCCTTTGGCGTTGAGGCTTCTGCAAAGGGGCAGGCGCATGGCAGCAAGGCCGCCGGAAACGGCAGGAAGGCTGGCAGGAACGGGGATGACGGCAAGCGCACAGCCACCATGAACACCGCCGTGTGGCAGCAGGTGTATGACCGCCTGCGTGCCGACAATCCCGATGCGCGCTCCATCAGCGTGGCGGACGGCACGGCGACGGTAAGCTCCGCCGCTTTCGGCAACACCCGCGCTGCCGACCGTTATACGTTCGACGTGAGCACAGGGCGCATCACTTCCGTCACGAAGTATGCCGACGCGGCAGGGCAGGGCAAGCTGCGCGGCTGGATATATTCGGTACATGTAGGCTCGTTCGGCGGTCTGCTTACTCGCATCCTCTGGTTCGTCGCAGCCCTTATGGGCGCCAGTCTGCCGCTTACGGGCTACTACCTGTGGCTGCGCAGGCTGCGTAACGGCGCACGGCGTAAGGCTGCCTGCACGGCCTGATGCGGCGCGTTGTGTAACATGTTGATATCCAATAGCTTATGAAAGGCCGTCTTTTGCATTGCAAAAGGTGGCCTTTTAGCGTGTAAAAGACGGTCTTTTGCATTGCAAAAGACCGTCAATTGAAGACCCACCCCAGCTCTCCCAAAGGGAGGGAGCTTGATTACCTGTTTTTTTCTGATGGCAGACCATCTTCTACCAACATGTGGGTACATTCGCGGCATACCTATTATTGTGTACTGCCGGGCGGCTTGTGGCGCTGTTTCCCGGCTTTTCCTGGAAGCGCGGCACACTTTATTTCGCATATCGGCCAGCGTGTTCTCTTTTGCAAAGCGGCTCATACTCATTTGTGGCTATTATGGCGTTGCGTGCCGCTATGCCTTTTTTACCGATTTTTAAGTATTGCTAACATTTTTCGATTATAGTACTTTTGCAGCGGAAATCATCGTTGAAAACAAACCATAAAACTGCAAAATGAATAAGATTACGACAAAGTTATTGCTGTGCGCGCTGGCCGTATGCCTCGCGGCAGCAACGGCGCGGGCGCAGGTTTCGGCCTCGGACAGCGTTTATCAGCACGTCAAAGGCAACCGCCTGAGCATCGGCGGATACGGCGAAATAGCCTATTCGCGCAACTTTTACAGCGACAATCCGTTCCGTTACTCTAATCCGTCATACTACAAGAACGACCCTTCGCACGGTCGTTTCGACATTCCCCACGCCGTGCTTTACGTGGGCTACGACTTCGGCAAGGGCTGGAGCGTAGGCATGGAAATCGAGTTTGAGCACGGCGGCAGCGGCGGAGCGATAGAGAAAGAGGCCGAGGAAGGCGGCGAATGGGAGGCCGAGACAGAGAAAGGAGGCGAGGTGGAGCTTGAACAGTTCTGGGTGCAGAAGTCGTTTGCAGACTGGGCCAACATACGCTTCGGCCACATAGTGCTGCCGTTCGGACTTACCAACGCCCACCACGAGCCGCTCAATTTCTTCACCGTTTACCGTCCCGAGGGCGAGCGTACGATAATTCCCAGCACGTGGCACCAGACCGGCATATCATTCTGGGGACGCGCCGGCGACTTCCGCTACGAGCTTCAGTTCACCGGAGGGCTTGACGCCTTCCAGTTCGACCGCACCTACTGGATAGGCAAGGGAGCGCAAAGCCCGTATGAATTTGAGGTTGCCAACAAGTTCGGACTTCTCGCCCGCGTTGACAACTACACCGTGCCCGGCCTGCGCATAGGCCTCAGCGGCTACTACGGCAAGACGATGCACAACACGTTTCCGCACGACCTCGAGACCGACGGCAACCGCTATAAGGACATAAAGGGCAACATATACCTCGGCTCAATCGACTTTACGTACAACGCGCACAACTGGATTGCACGCGGATATGCCGACTACGGCTACGTAAGCGACGCGCAGGCAATCAGTGCTATAAAGGCCAACCAGTCGTCGGGAACGTCGCCTTACCGCAAGACGGCGTTCGGCTCGCATGCCGTTGCGGTGAGCGTCGAGGCAGGCTACGACGTGTTCTCGCAGTTCAACAAGCTGCGCCGCACTGGGCAGAAGCTCTACGTTTTCGGCCACTACGAGTACTACGACTCATACGTCAACAATGCCACTAACACTTACACGAACAAGAACATCGTGGCCGCCGGCCTCAACTATTACCCCGTTCCGCAGATAGCGGTCAAGGCGGAGTATAACCACCGCTTCCTCAAGAGCGGCTACAACGACGAGCCCGCGCTCAACATCGGAGTGGCATACGAGGGCTTTTTCCTGTAAACATATGGCTCTTTTAAATTATGTCCCTACAAAGGCTGTGTAAACTTAGTATTCAAACCCAAAAACAAATGTATATATGAAAATGAAAAACAATCTTTGGGCTGCGCTCTGCATAGGGGCGCTTGCCATGACGTCGCTGTCGGCGTGCAGCGACGATGACGCCCCCGACCTCGGCGGCGACAAGGAGAACCCCGTAATAGGCAACCGCTGGAGCGGAATACAGGCCGAAATGTGGGAGGTTGCCAACCAGTACGTCAACCAAGTGGTGTTCCCCACGTATAAGAACCTTGCCGCCTCGGCCGACGTCCTTTATGAAGAGGCCGTTAACATGCAGCAGAAGCACGACGCGGGAACGCTTACCGACGCCGACGTTGAGGCCGCATGCGACGCCTTCAAGACGGCGCGCGAATACTGGGAGAAGAGCGAAGCCTTCCTCTACGGCGCGGCTACGGACTACAACCTCGACCCGCACATGGACTCATGGCCCCTCGATCAGGGCCAGATGGCCGACTTCATGTCTAACCCGACGATGGTTGCCGGCCTCTACAGCGACGACCCGATAGCCTTCGTCAACCAAAACAACGCCAACTTCGACACGGCCCTCGGCTTCCACGGACTTGAGTTCGTGCTCTTCCGCAACGGCGCTCCGCGCCCTGCGTCGGTGTTCGACGGCGTTGAAGATCATGAGAGTTTTGCCAACAAACCCACGGTGCAGTGCAAGGACGAGCTGGCGTTTCTCGTAGCCGTTGCAGGCGACGTGCGCGACAACTGCTACCGTCTTGAGGTGTCATGGCTCGGCCTGCAGGCCAACACCGCCCACAAGGCGCGCGTCACCGAGCTTGGAGTGAAGACCCACGCGCTTGACGACAACGGCTATTATTACGGCGCCGACATGCTCCTGGCGGGCACTGACGGCAGCTCTTACGCCTCAATCACCGCCGCGCTTGTAACCCTCGTGGGCGCTTCGGGCTGCGGAAACATTGCCAACGAGGTGGCCAGCCAGAAGATAGGACAGGCTTACCGCGTGGCTACGGGGCAGCCTTCGCTCGACCCGAACGAGCCTGATGCCATCGACTACATCGAGTCACCGTACAGCAAGAGGTCGTACATCGACTACCGCGACAACATCTACAGCATTAAGAACAGCCTTTACGGCAACATCGACCAGAGCGCCCCGGCAGAAAAGTCGGTAATGACTTTCCTGAAGAACAACGGTTACAGCGGCGCTGGCGACCTGCAGTCGGCGCTTGACAACGCCATCGCCAAACTGACGGCATGCGTCGAGAGCGGCGTCGCCTTCGTAGATAATCCGGGCGCGCAGCAGGCCGGCGACGCCATGAAAGCCGTCGACGCTCTCAACGGTCAGCTTGAGGCCGCGTCGCAGTGGATTGAGAAACAGTAACCTGGCATAAGCCTGCCACGCAGGCACAGCCATGCAGCCGTGCGCATCGTGACGTGTGATTATACCGCGCCAGCATGCGCATGGCTGTAAGGCTTTTCAGCTTAGGCGGGAAAAGATGATACAAAAACATTAATAAAAAAACAGTAAAATGAAGAACATTTTTTATCCTTTCATCATGGCTTCGGCCGTGTTCGCCCTGTCGGCTTGTACCGACGAGGACGTGCAGAAGCTAAGCGTTGTGACCGACGCTAACTACGTTGGCACGGCGCAAGGCGTGTTTACGGCCGAGGAATGGTATCCCGGCGGAAAGCTGGGAACCACCGAGAACGTCTACGCTGGCTGCTATGAGGATGAGACACCTGCCGTGACCGAGCAGGGGCTGGACGACCATTTCAACGAGGGCGATTTGATTGCCAGTGCGAGGTTTACTCTTTCAAACGACCCATACAAGGGATGGGGACCAGCAGCTTCGCGCCGCTCGTGCGAGGACTGCCATTCTGGCGGCTATTCACACGGCCATAGCCGCTCCGACTTCATTCCGGAGATGGGCAACGGCTACATTGTCTCGGTGTATACGCCCGACGCTCCGGGCAGTAACGACGGCCCGCTGATTGACCAGCTGACCACCTTTACCATGACGATGGCGCAGACTCCCTTCTTGCCACCGCTTGACCCGGCCCAGGTAAACATATCGTGGGAGAATGTTACAGCCATGGAGAGCGGATTGCCCATGCATTTCCCCGACGGCGAAAAATACGCGTTGAGGTATCCTACGGTCACCATTCCACAGTCGGCCTTTAACACCGACCCCGTACCTTCGGGCTATGATGTGCGCCTTATAGTGTCGTGCAACTTCCAAGGACTTGGCCTTATCGATGCCATCAGCAACGAAGAGCTTGAGAAACAGTACCGTGCAGAGGCTGCAGCCGGTGTGGAGCTGAACCCCATGATGTGGAATGCTGCAGCCGGGCAGATGGCCGAGACGGCTTATGCCACTGACTATTACGGCGAGAAGTTCATAAAACGCTTCAACTATGACCTGCTTGAAGGTTGCCTGCAAAACGACGTCGCGCTGTGGGACGAGCTGAACATCCTGCGCTCGGACAAGCACCAGATATGTTCAACTGAGCCTTGGGCGCGCGCCATGTCGAAGAACAAAGACGTTATAAAGTACATCAAGGAGAACGGCGCCAACCCCACCTCGCTCGTCCATCCTTATTATAATGACGGTACGGAGGAGGGCATATCGGAAGCTTTGGCTTACCTCCTGTCGCCGAGTACCGACGTAGACTTGTACGACAATCCCTATTATGACTTCAAGCCGGAGATGACCGACGACCAGTATTACTCCTTCATGGTGTGGCATAGGGGCTTGGCCGTGCCGCGCGCACGCAACCTTAACGACCCTGACGTGCAGCGTGGCAAGGAGTTGTTCATGGATATGGGCTGCGCAAACTGCCACCGTCCGTCATGGACTACTGGAGAGGACAACTACGGACGCTCTGAAATCCTTGCCGGGAAAGAGCTTCCGCGCTACGCCCATCAGGTGATTTACCCGTACACGGACTTCATACAGCACCGCCTGGCGATGAAGAATGACATACACGGTTCTTGGTGCCGCACCACTCCTTTGTGGGGACGCGGCCTGTCGATGCTGAACAGCGGAGCCCAGGACCGCCTAAACCACGCCCGTGCGCGCAACGAGGTTGAGGCCATAATGTGGCACGCTTATAGCAAGCAGAGCCAGGCTTACACCGCAGCCGAGAAGTTCTACAACCTGCCTAAGGCAGACAGGGACGCCGTGGTGAAGTTCTTGCAGTCGATATAGTTCCCAGCAAATAACAACCCGACACTTATCCCTGCCTCCTCAAAATGTGGACAGGGGCAGGTGTCCTGAATGCAAACGGCTACGGCGGAGCCGACGGTTTGCAGTCGGCACTTTCCCTCGTGGCCGGATGAAACAGTATGATTATATTTATAAAAAACAGTAAGATGAAGAACATTATTTATCCTTTCATGGCGGCCGCGGCCGCTTTCGCGCTGTCAGCCTGCAGCGACGACGACACCGCGACGCTGCACGTCGAGACCGACGCAAGCTACGTCGGGACGGCGCAGGGCAACTTCACAGCCGACGAATGGTATCCCGGCGGACGGCTGGGGACTACCGACAACGTGCTGGCGGGATGCTACGAGGACGAGACGCCGGCAACGGAACAGCTCGGACTCATGGACGAGTTCAACGAGGGCGAGATGATTTTCGAGCGCAGCGTTACCATAAACAACGCTCCGTTCAAGGGTCTTGGCCCGGCAAGCACACGCCGCTCGTGCCTTGACTGCCATCCCAGCTACGGCCACGGAAAACGCTTTGACACCTACACCACTGCCTACGGCAACGGCAACGGCTACCTGCTCGTAATCTACCACCCAGACGCTCCAGGCTCTAACGACGGCCCTTACATAAGCGAAGTGACCGCCATGCCGCAGACGCAGGCCACATCTCCATTCCTGCCGCCTATCGACGAGAGCCAGATACAGATGCATTGGGAGAAGGTTACGGCCATGGAGAGCGGACTGCCATTGCAGTTCCCCGACGGCGAGAAGTACGAGCTAATCTATCCGGAGCTTAGCATACCGCAGTCGGCATTCAACACTTCGCCCAAGCCCGAGGACATTGAAATACGTCTTGAGTCCACCATCGGCATCATAGGCACAGGCCTTTTGGACGCGATAGAGGAAGATGACATCCGACAGCAGTACGCCTCCACCGCCGCATACTACCAGCAGCAGGGGCTTGACGTGTCAGAGTATGTCAACCCTAACTTCTGGGACGCTGCGGCTAACGACTTCGCCGCAGGTGCATGGTACACAACATTCGGCAGTGCCGGACGCATGGCCGACGGCAGCGCAGGTGCCGAGCGCATGGTGAAGAGGTTTACTTACGCACTGACGCGCGCCACGCTTCAGGACGGGCCGGGTGCCAACGCGGTGTGGAACATCACAAACGTCAGCCGTCCTGACCGACCCAAGCTTTACACCACCGACGCATGGGCGCAGGCCATGTCGGAGAACAGCGACGTAATCAACGCCATCAAGCAAGACCCCACTTCGCCGTATTTCGCCGACGGAACTGACGCCGGAATAGCCGACGCCGTGAAGAACCTGCTGAGCCCTTCGACCAACCAGTTTGACAACAAGTGGTACAACTTCGAGCCGGACATGACCACCGACCAGTTCTACGCCCTCATGGTATGGCACCGCGGACTGTCCATCCCGCGCGCACGAAACCTTAACGACCCCGACGTGCAGCGTGGCAAGGAGCTGTTCATGGAGATGGGTTGCGCCAGCTGCCACCGCCCCTCATGGAAGACTGGCGACGACAACTACTGGACGCCCGAGTGCATCGCCGACCGTCCGCTGCCGCGCTATCAGAACCAGACTATATGGCCTTACAGCGACATGATGCAGCACAAGCTGTACATGAAGAATGACATTCACGGCTCGTGGTGCCGCACAACGCCACTATGGGGACGAGGTCTCTCGCGTGTGAACACCGGCGCGGAAGACCGTCTGCACGACTGCCGCGCACGCAACGAGGTTGAGGCAATAATGTGGCACGCATACAGCAAGAACAGCCACGCTTACTCCTCGGCGGAGAAGTTCTACAATCTTCCGAAGAAAGATAGGGACGCAGTGGTGAAATTCTTGCAGTCGATATAGTCGTAAAGCGCTTCGCGCTTTGGAGTTAAAGGAGTTATAGAAGTTAATGGAGTTAAAGCCATTACCTTTGCCGGTTAGCTTCTTTGAGCGTACCCTCCATCGGGAGGGTTAGGAAGGGGCTACTATAGAAGTTAATGGAGTTAAAGCCATTACTTTTGCCGGCTATCATGCTTCAACCTGTCAGTCGGTAATTGTCATTCCGCGCTACGACGCGGAATCCAGTAAAACAGCACACTACAAAATCTGTTTGCTATCACTGGATGCCGCGTCATAGCGCGGCATGACGGTTACCAACTGACTAATATTAAACTTCCTAACCATCGCGGCAAGTAACAACAACCATCATTACTTTCACATCAGAATGTAACCGTATGCTCTGTATGGCTTTCTTTTTGACACTTCAAGTATGTACGCGTTTTCAGACAAACCAGCTTGATTTAGTTAAAAACATTAAGTTAAATTGTAAAGGAATGCTTGTTAAAAAATCGTGCGCTATCCTTTCGATTATCGAAAGATGTCCTTTTGATTATCGAAAGATACTCTTTCGATAGTCGAACGCATAGCTCCCGATGTTGAAAAGCATAGCTTTTGTGTTAAAAAAGCACGTTTTCGTTAACATGAGTACACACTATTTAAGCACACATCGTCAGCTTTTCGTGCAACGCGCTGTAAGCCAATGAATTATGATTGCACACCTGACAATGCGATATTTACGGCCAAAAGTATTTTGTTTTGAAATTCCGCATTCTCAGAGCGTCAACGTTTTTCAATGTGAAAGCTAAACACAGAATGCCGCAACATTATGATAATATATATTTAACGACAAGCAATGAAACAGAAAACAGCATCTAAAGCAAATAAAAAACACAACATTATTGATAGCAGAAATTGGTTCGATGCTAATCAAACTCCCTCCCTTCGGGAGGGGTGGGGTGGGTCGGAGGTTTTGAAGAGGATTGTTTTTATACTATACCTACTCATCATAGCAACCATGGCCACTGCCACTTTTATCAGCAAAAGCCACGGCGCCGATTATGCTTACGCGGCTGTTTACGGCTCGTGGTGGTTTGTTTCGCTGTGGGCGTTGCTTGCCGTTACTGCCGTGGCGTACATCGTGCGCAGGCGTGTACGCCGCATGTCAACGCTCGCCCTGCACCTTGCCCTGCTGCTGATACTTGCCGGAGCACTGTTGACACACGTGTCGGCGTGGCGCGGCGTGGTGCATCTGCGCAGCGGCGTGGCCGTAGACACATATTCGGTTATTGACGACAATGGCAACATAAAGGAAGAAAAACTGCCATTCACGATGCGCCTTGACACCTTCTACGTTAGATATCACGACGGCACGCAGGCCGAGGCCGACTATGTTTCGCACTTCACCGTGACCGACGGCGGCAGCGAGACGCAGGCCGAGGTGTCGATGAACAACATCTACCGGCACGGCGCGCTGCGCTTCTACCAGTCGTCTTACGACCGCGACGGGCTTGGCAGCGTGCTCGCCGTGAACTGCGACCCGTGGGGCATACCTGTCACTTACGCCGGCTACGCCCTGCTGTTCGTCTCGCTCGTATGGATGCTCTGCGACCCGAAAGGCCGCTTCCGCCAGCTTCTGCGCAGTCCGCTGTTAAAGAAAGGGGCACTTATTGTTCTCTTAATAATATCCTTCCCCCAGCTATCCCAGTCCGTCCCAGTCCTACCAGAAAATACTGCCAGCAAGTTCGGCCGCCTATTCATCCTCTACAACAACCGCGTGTGCCCCATGCAGACGTTCGCCGTTGACTTCACCAAAAAGCTCTACGGCAGCAGCTCGTACAATGGTTACACGGCGGAGCAGGTGCTCACCGGCTTCATATTCTACGGCGACGAGTGGTGCGCCGAGCCTGTTCTCAAAGTAAAAGGCAGCGACCTGCGCGACGCGCTTCAGCTGCCCCGGCACTGTTCGGTGAACACTTTTTTCAACCATGTGATGGGCGGATACATCCTCGGGCCTTACATCCGCGAGTATTATTCGGGGCAGAACGACGCGTTTCACAAGCAGGCCGCCGACGTTGACGACCGCCTGATGATGGTCATGCGCCTGCGGCGCGGCGAGCTGCTGGATGTGTTTCCCGTTACGCGCGGCGGCACGACGCAGTGGTATTCGCCAACCGACAACATTGCAGACACACTTGTTTCCGACGGCGAACGCGCCTACATGGCCAACGTATTCTCGCTGCTTAATGAAGAAGTGCATGCCGGCCGCACAGCCAGCGTTGACATGATACTCGACAAGATGCTGCGCCACCAGCAGCAAAACGCAGGCCGCTCGCTGCCAACGGGCACGCAGGTGAAGGCCGAGCGGACGCTCAACGCCGTGCCGTTCGCCACTGTGCTGTTCATGGTTAACCTATCGCTGGGGATTGTGCTGCTGATTATTGGCCTTATTAGGCTTATCCGCCCTATTGGGCATAATAAGCCAGATAGTGCTGATAGCAGGCTTTTAAAAACAGCAAAGCTTGTCGGCTTTGCTGTGTCTGGCATCTCCTTTATTGCGCTTACGCTGTGCCTTGCACTCCGCTGGATAGTTTCCGGCCGCGTGCCGATGGGCAACGGCTATGAGACAATGCTGCTGCTTGCATGGTTAGTGATGGTGTTTTCGCTCGTGGCGGTGCGCCGTTTCAGCATCGTGCTGCCGTTCGGACTGCTGCTGTCGGGCTTCTTCCTCTTGGTGTCGCACATCAGTTACATGGACCCGCAGATAACCCACCTCATGCCGGTGCTCAACTCTCCGCTGCTGTCGCTCCACGTTTCGGTCATCATGATGTCGTTCGCCCTGCTCTCGCTGACATTCCTCTGCGCCGTCACGGCACTGCTGCTGCGCCTCGTCCGTGGGCGAAACGCAGTAGGATTAGTAGCCCAACAAGAGCGGCTCGCACTGCTCTCGCGCCTCATGCTCTATCCCGCGCTCGCGCTGCTCGGCATCGGCATCTTCGTGGGAGCAATCTGGGCGAACGTCTCCTGGGGCGCTTACTGGAACTGGGACGCCAAGGAAGTGTGGGGCCTGATTACCTTCATGGTTTACGCCATAGCAGCCCACGACCACTCGCTGCCGTTCCTCCGCCGTCCGTCAGGCTACCACGCCTTCATGGCCGCGGCCTTCCTCACCATCGTTATGACGTACTTCGGAGTGAATTACTACCTCGGCGGGATGCACTCGTATGCGTGACTTGAGAATTTAGAGAAGGTAAAGAAGTTATCGCTCGCTACGCTCGCTGAGAAGTTAAAGCCATTACCCTTGCCAATTGCGGAGGTGTATTTGGCTTATAAGCCTTATCTGTCCTATTCCGCCTTGTAAGGGTAATGGCTTTAACTTCTCAGCGAGCGTAGCGAGCGATAACTTCTTTAACTTCTATAACTCCTAACTAAAAAGAGCCTCGCGCGCCT
Organism: uncultured Prevotella sp.; assembly: GCA_900554545.1. Classification (GTDB taxonomy): domain Bacteria; phylum Bacteroidota; class Bacteroidia; order Bacteroidales; family Bacteroidaceae; genus Prevotella. Next base: position 28,802 of record USHW01000021.1, read on the forward strand.
CTTCCACGCTGAATCCGCGGCTCATCGCGAACTTAATCAGCTTGCATTCAAGCTCGTAGTCGCTGCCGGCCTTTATTGATTTGCGCTTCGCCCGTAGCATTGGGCGCAGCATTTCGATATACGTGTCAGGCTCTACTTCGCCGAGAACGGTATCGATTACCTCGTCGGGAATGCGCTTCATGTACAGCGCCTGCTCAATTTTCCGCCGTCCCCACTTGGCATATTGCAGCTTGTCGTGTACGAAGGCGCGGCAGTAACGCTCGTCGTCAATGAAGCGGCCGTCAATCAGCCGGTTGATGACACGCTCCTGCGCGTCGGCCGGCAGCTGCCAGCGGCGCATCTTTTCGGCCATCTCCTGACGGCAGTGCTCTGCTCTGGCGCACAGCGCGGAGAGCTTGCTGAAGGCTTGTTCTTCGGTGATTTCTTTAGTCATGGCTGTTGTTTTGATGGGAGAACTGGGAGGACTGGGAGAGCTGGGAGGGATGGGACAGACTGTGAGAGATTATTCATTTTTCATTATTCATTATTCATTCTTTTCATTGCTAATTATTCATTTTTCATTATTCATTATTCATTCTTCCCATTGCTAATTATTCATTGTTCATTGTTCATTATTCATTTTTCATTGTTCATTATTCATTTTTCATTTCTTTGTTGCTTTCATCATCCTCCGCTTGCCGTACATGTCGTCGATTACGCTTACTTGCGTGAAGCCTTCCTGCCGCGCCATGTCAGCCGTAAGGTCGGCATACAGTGGGTTTAGCTCGAAGTATAGCGAGCCGCTGGGTCGCAGTGCGGACGCCGCGTAGCGCGTTATGGCGCGGTAAAAGAGCAGCGGCTCGTCGTCGGGAACAAACAGGGCGGAGTGCGGCTCGTAGTCGAGCACGTTCTGGGACATGTCTTTTTTCTCGTTGTTGCAGATGTAGGGCGGATTTGAAACGATGACGTCCCACTGCTCGCCTTGCGGCTGCAAGGCGAGCGCGTCGCGGCGTTCCGCTGTTATGTCAGCACCGAGCCAACGCGCGTTCTCTCGCGTAACGTCAAGCGCAAGGTCGGAGATGTCCCATGCGGTGACCTCGCTTCCTGGCATGTCGAGCCGCAGGGTTACGGCTATGCAGCCGCTGCCCGTCCCGATGTCGAGCACTTTCAACGGTGCTTTGTGCCTGTTCTCCTCGACAATAAGGGCGCAAAGCTCCTCGGTTTCGGGCCTCGGAATGAGCACGCCGGGCCGCACGCTGAACCACCGCCCGGCAAATTCCGCGCGTCCAACGACATATTGCACCGGTTCGCCCTGCCGCAAACGGTCGAACAAGCGTTGAAGCAACGCGGCCTTTTCGGGTATCATTTCTTCAACGGCACCACACAGCACGTCGGCCTTCGACAGTCCGAAGTACACTTCCAAGGCATAGTCCGTCACGGCGCGCGCTTCCCTCTTGCCATACAAAGGCTCAAGGCCGCGCCACAAATCGCGGTATGTCATTGGCCGTCCTCCTTTCCGCCGTCCTCCGCGGGGCGGCTTTTCTTCGGCATGCGGCCATGCCTGCGCAACGCCTCGGCTATGAGCCATTGCAGCTGGCCGTTAGTGGAGCGGAACTCATCAGCCGCCCATTTCTCTATGGCCGACATCATGTCCGCGTCGATGCGCAGTATGAAGCTCTTTGTTTTATTCTCTTTTTTCATGTTGTAAGCAGACGAGTTGACGAGTGACGAGATACAAGCAGACGAGTGACGAGATACGAGTTGACAAGTGATTGGCCTGTTTCAGTACTTTGTTCCGTGCTTCGCCGCTTCGTTGGCGCTCTCCATACGCCGGCGGTACTCAGGCGAGCGGTAATATTGGTAATAAGTTATGTGCTGGCGTATGGTGTTGAATGAAAGGCAGAACATCAGTATCCACCAGCCACGCAGCTTGTCATAGTACTCGCTAACAAACACATCGTAACCTTCAAATGAAATTACGCAGACACTCCATCCGACTATTGACACGACAAAGTTCACGATTAATCCTACAACGATGAACATCCACTTGCTGCGCAGCCACAGGCGGTGATACCATCCGCCAAGCGTCACTTCGCGCCTGAAAGGCTTGCGGCGGAACTTTACATAGTAAACTCCCCATAAGCCGAAAACGAACGTGAGCGGCAACAGCAACCACAGGAAGACTGGGTCTGGGTCAGGTTGGAGTATTACTATCAAGCCGAACAAGACAGCAAATATCACGCTTTGGATTATTATGAGCCAGCCTTCGAGCGCTGGGCTGCACGTGTATTTGACTACTTCCAATTGCTTTATGTATCTTCTAAAACGTCCCATTGTCATTTGAAATTTATCTTTTCTAATACCAGTCAATAAACGTCCGCGTATCTTCCTGCGAGCGGTAATAGCCTTGCAGGCTGATGTACGTCGTCAGAGTGTCGAACACAAACATCATCAGGAACCACGAGTAGGCCACCATGTCGTAAGTCCATGACTCTACGGTGAAGCCGGTAAAGCCGTGGTCAATCACTTCCAAGAGCGCTATCAGGGCAGGATAGCCCACCGCGTAGGCGGCCATCGCGCCAACGAGCCACCGCCTGCCGTAGCGCAGGTAGAGGCGGTTTGACAGCGTGCCGAGCACCACGTTGTGCTCGAACGGCCTGCGCCTGAACAGCCAGATGCAAGCGTAGTATATTATGTAGGCGGCCAATATGATGACGGTAAGCACCGTTCCCCAGTGGTCCCACGCGCCGGTAAGCTCAGCGTTGAGCACGTGCAGCGCAAGCAGCGGCGTGCCGGTGCATACATACACCATGCCGATGCGCCGTGGCGAGGTCTTGTAATAGGCCAGTTTCCTTTGTTTTCTTTTTATTCCGAACATACGTTTTGTGTTATTTTCTAAGTCCCCTGAACGGCGGCATGACCACCCGGCGCGATGTGGCAGGCGAGCGGTCGTACTGCCAAAAGGCCGTGTAACGCTCAACGGCGAGATGGAACATCACGAGGAGCATCCACAGGTTTTCAATGAAATAGCGCGCGAAAGCGTCGCCATAGGTCATGCTCGGGTCTGCGTACACACCTGCGCAGTTGGCCGACAGGGCGGCATACAGCAGCAGCGACGCGCCAATTGTCACGGCAAAATATGCCGTGCGGCCGCGGCGGTAAAGGCGTTCCGTCCAGCCGCCAAGTGTCACCGTGCGCTCTATGGCAGTGCGCTTGAAGAACCACAGGCCGATGCCGGCGGCAAAGGCTGCCACCATTATTACGAGGGTGGGCGTTGTGAGCCAGTGCCAAAGCAGTCCTACGGCCATGTAATTGTTGATTTCCACCGGCAGTAGCAGCAGTCCGAAAGCCGTTGAGACCTTGCCCATCGGCTTCGGCGAGCACGAGAATGCAATCTTTGTATGCCTGTTGTTCATCATCGTTCGTTTATAGTTTGTAAGTCTCCTTGTAACTGATTGAAAATCAAGAGTTTGCCAATAGTCTTGCAAAAGGCCGTGTTTTAGGCTGCAAAAGGTGGCCTTTTAGGAGGTAAAAGGCCGCCTTTCGCAAGGCGATTGACGGCCTTTTGATGGGAGAGCTGGGAATGCTGGGAGGACTGGGAGTTGTGGGGAGGAAGGGAGAGGTGATTAATTCTTCACTCTTCGTTAGCTTACCGATGACTTTCAGTTCTTCACTCTTCACTCGCGAAGCAATGAATTCTTCACTCTTCGTTCTTCACTCTTCACTCAACTACTGGTAAATCGTTCCCGTGTTGATTACCGGCTGCGCCGTGTCATCACCGCAGAGCACCACGAGGAGGTTGCTTACCATGGCCGCTTTCTTTTCCTCGTCAAGTTCGACAATGTCCTCGGTGGATAGCTTGTCGAGCGCCATTTTCACCATTGACACCGCTCCCTCTACTATCTTCTCGCGTGCGGCGATTATGGCGGTGGCCTGCTGGCGGCGCAGCATCACGGCCGCAATCTCGGGCGCGTAGGCCAGATAGTTGATGCGAGCCTCGATTACCTCGATGCCGGCCATCGTTAGCCGCTCGTCGATTTTTGCCTCAAGCTCCTTGTTTATCTCGTCGCTGCCGTCGCGCAGGGTCAGCTCCTGCCCCTCAAGTTCGCCGTCGTCGTAGGCGTACTGGCCGGCCACCTGACGCAGGGCGGCCTCCGACTGTATGCGCACAAACTTCTCAAAGGCGTTCATAATGTTGGCCGTCTTTGCTCCGGCGGCTGCCGCGTCGGTTGCAGCTTTTGACTCCGCCATTGTCTGCGAGTCAATCTCGAACATGGCCTTGTACGTGTCTTTCAGCTTCCACACGAGCACCATGCCAATCATCACGGGGTTGCCCGTCTTGTCGTTCACCTTGATAGGCTCCGCGTCGAGGTTGCGTGCGCGCAGCGACAGCTTCTTGACCGAGATGAAAGGGTTTACCCAGAAGTAGCCCGCCCGTGTGAACGTGCCGCGGTATTTGCCGAAGAACATCATCACGCGAGCCTCGCCCGGCTCTACAAGCACGAAGCCGCCGCTGACAAAGAGGTTGGCGAACACCAAGAGGCCGCCGCCCACTCCGGCTGCAACAGCTGCTCCGCCGCTGAACGATGTGCAGGCCAGCACGATGAGTGCGATGCCCACTACATATACAAGAAGGTTGAAAATGAGCATGGCAATGCCGTTCAATGTCTTGCCTGCAAATGTGAATTCCTGGTTTTCCATAAAGCTTTTATGTTTTAATTTGTATTCTTTATAATATCATTTTGATATTGCAAAAATAACAAAGAATGACTTTGGTTGTTCTGTTTTGCGCATTGTTTTATTGAATTTTAACATTGCCGGTGCTCGTCCAGGCCGTCTGCCACTATCCGCAAAAGCATTTGTCTTTAACTTCTTTAACTCCTATAACTTCTTTAACTTCCCCGATATGAATTACTTTTGCACTATGGAACAGCTTGAAAAGGACGTTTTCTACATGCGCCGTTGCCTGCAATTGGCGGCCAACGGACGGCAGAACGCCAAGCCGAACCCCATGGTGGGCGCGGTGATTGTCAGTGACGACGGGCGCATAATAGGCGAGGGCTACCACGTAAGGTGCGGCGAAGGCCACGCCGAGGTCAACGCCTTTGCCTCGGTAAGGCCGCAGGACGAATGCCTGTTGCCGCAGGCCACGATGTACGTAAGCCTCGAACCGTGCTCGCATTACGGCCGCACGCCGCCTTGCGCCGACCTTATCATAAAGAAAGGAGTTAGGAGGGTAGTGGTAGGATGTGTCGACCCGTTCGCCAAAGTGCAGGGCCGTGGCATAAAAAAACTGCAAGACGCAGGCATCGAGGTGACAGTCGGTGTGCTCGAACGTGAGTGCATGGCGCTCAACTGTCGCTTCATGACCTTCAACGAGCGGCAAAGGCCGTATGTGTTGCTGAAGTGGTGCCGCTCGGCTGACGGCTTCATCGACGACCATTTCAAGCCTACGATGTTCTCTACGCCGTTCACGCAGATGCTCTCTCACAAGCTCCGCGCCGAGTATGACGCAATACTCGTAGGCCGGGTGACGGCGGAGCGCGACGCGCCACGCCTGAACGTGCGCCACTGGAGCGGCCCAGACCCTCTGCGGGTAGTCATTGACCGCCATAATCCCTTCGCCCCTTCGGTGGACTTCTCGCAACCAGTCATTCCCCAGCTCTTCACCTATTTATATAATAAGGGCGTGCAGAGCCTCATCGTGGAGGGCGGTGCGGAGACCCACCGGCATTTCCTTGAAAACCCCGAATGGTGGGACGAAATACGCGAAGAGGTGTCGCCGCGCACGGTGGAAGACGGTACGCGCGCGCCTCAGTTGCCGCCGGGCGTAAGGCTTGTGGAGCGCAAGGAGTATGAGGGAAACGAGGTTTTTCTTTATATTAGGAGTTAAAGAAGTTAAAGGAGTTATCGCTCCCTTCGGTCGCTAAGAAGTTAAAGCCA
>USHW01000022.1 GCA_900554545.1 uncultured Prevotella sp.
CTTTAACTTCTTAGCGAGCGCAGCGAGCGATAACTTCTTTAACTTCTATAACTTCTTTTGCGGAAAGGCTTGTCCTTTCTGCAAATATTTCTTATTTTTGCACCACTATGATTGACGAAGATTTCTACATCCACAAGCTGGAGCACCGCGGCATAAAGCCCACCGCCACGAGGCTGCTGATACTGCGGGCGATGTGCCGCGGCGACGAGACGGTGTCGCTGCCGCAGCTCGAAAGGCTGCTGCCCACGGTCGACAAGAGCACCATTTCGCGCACGCTCTCGGTGTTCCTGCTGGGCAAACTCATCCACGCCGTTGACGACGGGAGCGGCTCGCTGAAGTACAACGTGTGCGCAGACGACTGTGATTGCAGCGTTGACGACGAGCACACACACTTCTATTGCGAGCATTGCCACCGCACTTTCTGCCTCAAGCGCATACATGTGCCGGTGGTGACGCTGCCCGACGGCTTCCGCATCAACAGCATAAACTATGTCATCAAGGGGCTTTGTCCCGAGTGTGCGGAGAAAGAAGAGGAGAGAAAGAGAAGGAACTTTTATTAGAAGTTAAAGCCATTACTTTTGCCAGTTGACAAGGAACGAGTGACAAGATACAAGACATTTGTCTTTAACTCCCAGCGAACGCAGCGAGCGTTAACTCCTTTAACTCCCTTAACTTCTGAACAAGACTCCCTTAACTACTAAAAAAAGCTCGCCTAAGCGAGCTTTTTCTCATTTATTAAATGCGAAATACATTCCGCCGTTCACGGCCATGCGGGCGTTGTACATGCCCTGTTCGTTGAGGCTGACGTCCATCGAGCCGCCGTCTTTCAGGTAGATTTCGGCAGCGTTCTTGCCCTTCATTTTCAGCAGTTTGGTTGTCTTTCCGTCCTGCACCATCGACCATGAGTCGTCCTCGGCGTTGTGTTTGAAGTTTACAATCTTGCCGTCCGGTGCCTTTACCTCATAGCCGTCCTCGAGCGTAGTCACGGCATACAGCTTGCCGTCGCTTCCCATTATGTTCTCCGTCTTGCCAACGTTCTCGGCCAAGGGGTTGGAGCCTGACCAGAACTCTATGCTGTTGATTACGAATAGGTCGGCCACTCCGCAAAGCACGTAAGCCGGCGATATAAGTATGAAAATCAGCCAGTTGAGGAACTTGTTGCCCGTGGCCTGCTGGTTCCAGTCGAGCACTTTGTTGAACAGCCCGAACGAACCGATGCACGAACTCATTGCCATTGTTCCGGCCATGAGCAGTGTCAGTGATTTTAATGCCTTGTTATTCATGTTGTGTTAGGATTTGTAATATTATCGGCTACAAATCTAATCGTTTTCAATGAGAAAGCAAGTATTTGTTTCATAAAAAACTATAAAAAGCCCCGTTTGCGGCCTATTGTGCCATTGATGGGGATATGGGAGGAATAGGACAGATAGGGCGAATGGGGCAAATATAATATTATTGGCAAAGGCATATTAAGCTCCCTCCCTTCGGGAGGGGTGGGGTGGGGGTTGCTTTTAATTGAGAATGGAGAAAGGAGAATGGATAATTATGATTACCTTTGCTAACAGGCAACCTCAAAGGTAATCATAATTATCCATTCTCCTTTCTCCATTCTCAATTTAAAACACGGCAAATTGCCGTGCAAAAGGCCGTCTTTTACCTTGTGAAAGGCCGTGTTTTGCAGGCTAAAACACGGCCTTTCGCAAACCCGTTGGCTGTCAAGCACTTGCGCGTTCGCGCCGGCATGCCTTGCCACTGCGTGCCGGTGGTGGGCGAAAACGCCGGGCGACGGCTGGCCGCAACGCCCTTGCATGACGGCCGGCGCGGGGCAGGCATGGTGGGGACGGCGGTTGGCGGCGTGCCGCCTTGTAAACGAATGTTTATTCATTTTTTAAGCGTTTGTAACATCTGTTTACGGAATATGTTGTAATTTTGCCGATGTTTTCAAGATATTAAATAAATTTTCTAAACGTTATGGTAAAACAGATGCGATTTTTATTGGCCTCCGTCATGCTTCTGATGGCGGCGGCAGTCAACGCGCAGATTACCACTTCGTCAATGGCCGGACAAGTTACCGGCACCGGCGGAGAGGACATCATCGGCGCGACCATCAGGGTAACGCACGGGCCTTCGGGGACTACCTACAACGCTGTCACCAACACTGACGGCCGCTGGGCTATCCAAGGCATGCGCGTAGGCGGCCCGTACACGGTAAAGGTGTCGTACATCGGCTATGCCGAAAAGGACTACCAGGGCATCAACCTGCAGCTGGGAGAGACGTACAACCTCAACGCCACCATCTCCGAGGACGTCAACGAGCTTGGCGAAGTGGTGGTTGTGGGCAGCGCGTCGAAGTTCTCGGCCGAGAAGACCGGCGCCACGACGAACATCTCGAACGCGCAGATACAGGCGTTGCCTACCGTTAACCGCAGCATCGAGGACATCGTGCGCATATCTCCGTATGCCAACGGCATGAGCCTCTCGGGCGGCGACGGACGCTCTACCAACTTCACGCTTGACGGCGCGAACCTCAACAACAACTTCGGACTGAACGACGGTCTGCCCGGCGGCGGCAACCCTATCTCGATGGAAGCCATCGACGAGGTGCAGGTAGTAGTCGCACCGTATGACGTGCGCCAGACCAACTTCATCGGCGGAGGTATCAACGCCGTGACAAAGTCGGGTACCAACACGTTCAAGGGTACGGCATACGTCTACCACCAGAACGAGAACATGCACGGCAACCGTGTGGCCAACCAGGACCTCGGCGAGCGCGGCACCGACCGCATGACCACCTACGGCTTCACGCTCGGAGGACCCATCCTGAAGAACAAGCTGTTCTTCTTCGCCAACGCGGAATACTCTAAAATTCCTACCGTGGTTAACCGCTGGCGCGCTTCAGAGGACGGAGTGGGCGACGCGACGAACTACATATCGCGCACCACAGTGGCCGACATGCAGCGCGTGCGCGACTTCTTGATTGACCGCTACGGCTACGACCCGGGTTCGTTCACCAACTTCCCGGCCGACGAGGACAACCTCAAGCTGCTCGCACGCATCGACTGGAACATCACGGACAACCACCATCTGGCCGTGCGCTACAACTATACGAAGAACACGGCGTGGAACTCCACCAACGGCAACTCTTGCGACGTGGGCAAGAACGGACGCCTGTACAACATGAACCGACTGTCGGAATACTCGATGGCTTTCTCCAACTCGATGTACTCGCAGAACAACTCCGTCAGCACAATATCGGCCGACCTGAACAGCCGCTTCGGCAACAACATATCGAACCAGCTGCTCTTCACCTACACGGACATCGACGAAAAGCGCGGCTCCGACTCATCGCCGTTCCCCTTCGTCGACATAATGGGCGGCTACGAAACGGCCGCTGACGGCACCGTTACGCAGAGCCTGACGCCGTACATGAGCTTCGGCTACGAGCTGTTCACGCACAACAACCGCGTGCAGAACAAAATATTCACGCTTAACGACAACTTCACCTACTACCTTGGCGACCACAAGCTGATGGCCGGCTTCAGGTTCGAGCACCAGATGGCCAACAACTCCTACATGCGTAACGGCACGGGATATTTCCGTTACCGCTCGCTCGACGACTTCCTCAACGGCGAGGCGCCCGAGTCGGTGGCATTGAGCTACGGCTACAACGGAGAGCAGAACCCCAACGGAGAGGTGGCCTTCAACCAGTACGGATGGTACATACAGGACGAATGGAACGTGCTTGAGAACCTCAAGCTGACCGGCGGCATACGCTTCGACCTGCTTACATTCGACAGCAGCGACCTCATGCGCAACAACGCCATCTACGAACTCGACTTCAACGGCCGCCGCATAGACACGGGCCGTTGGCCGGGCAGCAACGTGCAGTATTCGCCCCGAATAGGCTTCACCTGGGACGTGTTCAACGACAAGAGGCTGAAGGTGCGCGGAGGAACCGGACTCTTCGCAGGCCGCCTGCCCTTGGTGTTCTTTACCAATATGCCGACAAACTCGGGCATGGTACAGAACCTCGTGACCGCCGTTACGAACTATAACGAGGACGGTACGATAATCTCGTCGGACGCCTTGTTGCAGAAGTTCAAGGGCGGTCTTGTAACCGACGTGAACCAGATACGCGAACTGTTGGGCGCTCCGGCCACGATAACGCCCGAAGAAGGCGTGCGCCCCAGCAAGATAGCGGGTGTGGAGCATGACTTCAAGATGCCGCAGGTATGGAAGTCGTCAATCGCCGTTGACTACCAGCTGCCGGTATCGTTCCCCCTGACTCTTACCGGAGAGTTCACCTATATAAAGAAAATCAACGACGTGAGGGTAATCAACTACAACGTGAAAAGCCCGGACGGCACATGGCAGAGGTTCGCCGGTGCCGACGACCGCTGGATTTACCCGACTGACTTCAAGTATTATGACATCAACCAGGACGCCAGCGTGCTGGCCAACACGAGCAAGGGACACGGCTGGACTCTTAACTTCACGGCCACCGCGGAGCCGATAAAGGACTTGCACCTTATGGCCGCATACACGCACACCGTGATGAAGGAAGTGTCAGGCATGCCGGGCAACGACCCTTACTCTACCTGGACTGGCAACATAACAGTGAACGGAGCCAACTTCAACACCGTGCAGAACTCGGAGTATGTAATCCCCGACCGTGTAATAGCATCGGCAAGCTACACGTACCATAAGGACCACTTCACCCTGTTCTACACCGGCTACAGGCCCTCGGGCTACAGCTTCGCATACACCAACGACATGAACGGTGACGGAATAACCAACGACCTGATGTACATACCGAAGGACGACAGCGAAATCCACTTCACCGACGAGGCTGACCGCCAGGCCTTCTGGGACTTCGTAAACCAGGACAGTTACCTCAAGAACCACAAGGGCGAGTACGCCGAGGCTTACTCAGCATACGCTCCCTGGGTACACCGCTTTGACTTCCGCTGGGCGCACGACTTCACAGTGAAGGTGGGCAAGACGCTGCACACGCTGCAGCTCTCCGCCGACTTCATGAACATCGGCAACCTGTTCAATTCGAAGTGGGGCGTGGAGAAGAACATGAGCAGCTGCAACAACGGACGCTTCCTGCGCTACGACGGACGCGACTCGAACAACGTGCCTTACTTCTCGTTGGTGAAGGACAGCGAGGGCAACGCATACACAAAGACGTGGGAGTTCAACCGCAACTACAGCCAGTGCTGGAGGCTCCAGATAGGAGTGAAGTATTACTTCAACTAAGCACACGGCACACGTCTTGGCAAAAGGCCGGCAGGGGAACGCCGCCATGCTTGCATGGCATCGTTCCCCTGCCTTTTTCATGTTGCTGGCGGCATGGCGCAGGCTGTCAAGCCTGTGATGATGAATAGGACAGATAAGGCTGATAAGGCGAATATTTTATAATCAGCAAAAGCATATCAAGCTCCATTCGGGAGGGCAGGAGTGGGGGTTGCTTTTAATTGAGAATGGAGAAAGGAGAATGGATAATTATGATTACTTTTGAGGTTGCCTGTTAGCAAAAGTAATCATAATTATCCATTCTCCTTTCTCCATTCTCAATTTAAAAGGCGACGAATTGCCGTGCAAAAGGCCGTCAATTGCAATGCAAAAGGCCGTGTTTTAGCTTGTAAAACACGGCCTTTTACTAACCTCTTGATTACCAGTGGATTGGCGTTTACGTTTTGGCTGCTTTACCAACCATGGATAAAGCCAACATCGGCAAATGTCCTCAACTTTCAAGAGTAATGTCTTTAACTTCTTAGCGAGCGCAGCGAGCGATAACTTCTTTAACTCCTTTAACTTCTAAAAAAGGAAAAGCCCTCGCGAGAGGGCTTTTTCTTTTGTCTTACTTCGAGCGCCACTGCCCGTGCAGGTTGCAGTATTCGCGCGCGTAAACGTCGGTCGCGTCGGTCATGAACTCGGCCACGGGCTTGTCGCCGGGCTTGAGGTAGCGGCGCTGTGTCTTGTCGCCCTCAACCAGTTCAATCCATTCTATGTAGTGGTTGTCGAGCATCGGGTGCTCAACGCTGCCCACGGTGACGCGGTAGCCGCCGTCTATTTTCTCGATTACGGGCACGTGCTTCTCGGTAGCCGCATCCACGCTGTTCTCTTTCAGCAGCTTCATGGGCTGTCCGCAGCATACCAGTTCTCCAGCGCCTGCGTGCAATACTTCAACGATGTTGCCGCATACCGTGCAGCGGTAAACTTCTTTCCTGTTAGTCATAATCTTGTTCCTTTCTTTTAATTTATGGGGTTGTTGTAGTCGGGTTGTCTGGGAGATGGTGGAGGACTGGGAGAGCTGGGAGGTTGGGAAGGGACGGACGGCGTGGCGTCAGTCGTCCTCCTGCGTGTCGTCGTCTTCCCCGTCGCTGTCGTTTCCGGCGTTCTCCGGCTTGTATGTTCCGTCAAGAATGGCGCGGTATTCATCGGGACTGTTGAGCAGGCGGCAGGCCTCTTTCATCTGCTTGTCGTAGCCGAGGCTGTTCTCCACGCTGCCGGCCTGGAAGTAGTAGGCCGCCACAATGTCGTTGGCTATGAGCTGCTTGAGCACGTCGCGGTGCATGTCGAGGTCGCGTGCGATGTCGTGCTTGAGCTTCTTCTCCAGCGCCTCGAACTCCGCCTTGGCGTCGTCGTAATAGCCCTCGAACTTCACAATCTTCTTCAGCGTGCCCAAGGCGCGCTCGCTTTCGGGGTCGTATGAGAAGCCGCTCTCGATGACGCGCCGCTTGAACTCGTCGTAGTCGGCGTCAGAGAGCTTGAACTCCGCCGCTGGCGCGATGGTCGGGTGCTTTGCGATGTAGTCGATTTCGTAGTCGAGCAGCACCTCCGTAGAGTCAAGTCCGGTAACAGTCAGGTAGTAAGCGATGTTCGGCAGCGAGTCCGGCCGCACCACAAGGTCGGGCTTTATGCCGCCGCCGTCGCGCACTTCGCGCCCCCCGGCGGTGTGGAACACCTTGGTGAGGCTGTCAGGCACGTGCTCTGTGTAGCCGCCGCGGGCGTGGCGGTAGTTTATTGCCTGTATGCAGCGGCCGCTTGGAATGTAGTATTTTCCGGTGGTAAGCTTCAGCTGCGCGTTGTATGAAAGGTCTACCGGCAGCTGCACGAGGCCCTTGCCGTATGTGCGTGTGCCGAGGATTACGGCGCGGTCGAGGTCTTGCAGGCTTCCGGCCGTTATCTCGCTGGCGCTCGCCGAGCTGCCGTCAACCATTACGACAACGGGCATTATGGAGTCAATCGGGTCAACAGTGGTGGTGTAGTCGCGGTTGGCGCGCTTCAGCTTTCCGCGCGTCTTGACGAGCGTCAGACCCTTGGGTACGAACATGTTGACAATCTGCACCGCCTCGTCGAGCGAGCCTCCGCCGTTGCCGCGCAGGTCGAGCACAAAGCCCTTCATGCCCTTCTGCTTCATGTCGATAAAGGCGCGGCGCACGTCCTTGGCGCAGTTCTCCGTGAAGCCCGACAGGCTTAGGTAGCCGATGCCGTCGGGGCGCAGGCCGTAGTAGACAATCGCCGGGGTCTCGACGGCGCGGCGCGTTATGCGCATCTGCATCTCCTTGCCCGTTGAGGGGCGCAGTATCTTCAGCACGAACGTGGTTCCGGCGTCGCCCTTCAGGTGCGAGCTGACATACTGCACGTCCTTGTCTGTCATCAGCGAGTCGTCAATGCTTAATATTACGTCGCCCTTCTTCAGCCCCGCTTCGGCGGCCGGCGTTCCGGCCATAGGCTCGTCTATGACGACGCGCTTCAGCTTCTGGTTGTACCGTATTATAGAGCCAATGCCGACGTAGCGGCCCGTAATCATCGTGCGCAGGTCCTGCACCTGGCTTTCCGGGTAATATACCGTGTAAGGGTCGAGCGACCGCAGCATCGAGTTTATCGCCGTTCCAACCGTCTCGTCGGCGTTGAGCGTGTCGACATACATAAGGTCAAGGTATCCGTAAATCTCGTTGAACAGCTGCATGTTCTTTGCAACGTCGAAGTTGTGGTCCCTGCTCTCCTGCGCCGTCGATGCCGCGAAGGGCAGCATGAGCAGGGCGGCGAGCTGCAAAATCCTTATTTTCATTCTTGTCATCCGTCTTTTGTTATGCGTTATATATAGCCGAATATATAGTGCAAAGATAATGCAAACTGAGTGAAATGCAAAATAAAAGGACGTGAAACGACATTTTATTTTCATTTCCAACGTGCAGCTTGTCTCATCCAAAGACAAGGTCTCACAGCCGTAAAACACAGCTTTTGGCAAGAAAATCATTGTATTTTGGCCGAAAATTCAATTTTTTAGCCAAAATATTTGGTGGTTTCGGAAAAACGCACTACCTTTGCAACGCATTTGAAAGAACAATGCTTTACTGCTTCAATAGCTCAGTTGGTTAGAGCACCTGACTGTTAATCAGGGGGTCGTTGGTTCAAGCCCATCTTGAAGCGCAGCGGTTAATGCCGCACAAGGGGAGTTGCAAGACTGGTTCTTGCGACTCCTTTTTGTTTTTGTACGGTTGTTGCCGGGCGGACGGCATAACGTTAATTAAATATAAATGGTTGAAATCCTGCCTATAGGTTAGTCAGGGCGGCGCGTCTCTGAAATCAGAGATAATGTAAACCTAAATAATCTTTTAAGCTTATGGATTTCAAAAAACTTACCTTAATCGCGGCCCTGATGGCCGCTCCGGCAGCACTGTCTGCCCAGACCAATCATTACGTCAGCCTTACTGGAGCTGGTGCTAACGACGGCTCTTCATGGGACAATGCGATGCCGTTCAGCGTTTTGTGCGAGAACATAGACACTTATGAGAACGGCGATGTTTTCTATTTTAAAGAAGGAACGTATGTGGTTACCACGCCTTTGAAGGTCACAAAGAAAGGCTATACGTTCATCGGCGGCTTCGCGTCAGAGCTTACCGGAACATCTAATGAAACCCCAGCATATCCCACCGAAACGCCTACCGTGTTCTCGGGTGACGTCAACAGCGACGGTGTGGCAAGCGAAGGCGACGCCGACTGCCTGCTGTCGTTCAAGACGGATACGAAGAACGGCGACGATACAAAGAAGGTCGTTTTGAAAGGATTGGAGCTGACCTGCGCTTATTCGCAGACAAGTCCGGGCGACAACGCCACCGCACGCGGCGCCCTCCATCTTGACAACTGCGGCTATGTGGAGGTTGACAACTGCCGTTTCTATGGCAATGTGGGCGAGGACCCGACAGGAGAAAATGCCAAGCAGGTAGGCGGAATGGCGTTCACAAGCCACCGCAGCCTTTCCGTTTTCAACGACTGCGAGTTCACTGACAACAAGGCCACGAGCCGCGGCGGAGCCATAAAGCTGACTTCGGACAACAAGGAGAAGGGCAAGACTACGTTCAACCGCTGCCTTATAGCACGCAATACAATCAAGAACGACTTGGGAAGCGCAATCTGCATGCAGCACGGCGCATACCTGCAGATTGTCAACTCTACCGTTACGGGCAATGCCGCCGGTGAAGAAGAGGCGGCCATCTACGCTACAGGTACCGACGACAGCCACCTGCGTTACGTGTATGTCGTAAACTCGACCGTGGCAGGAAACGGCGACGGTCCGCAAATAGAAATGACTTCGGACGCCAACCTCTTTGTGGCAAACTCTATCATCGTGTCAAACGGCGACACGCCCGCGCTCTCTGTAGCGACGACAAAGACGAGCGTCAGCGGCGGCATGAATGTGGTTGGTTCTGATGCCGGCGGCGTGCTTGCATGGGGCGATACCGACGACGCGCAGGCCGGAAACAACTATGCGGCTGTGTTCGGCGAGAATGTGCTTGGCGACAACGGAGTAATCGAGCCGCTTGCTACTACCGGCAAATACACGGCCGCCGCGCTGGCCGAAGCCATTGCCGACTGGGGCATCGAGGCCGACGTTACCGTTGACCAGACCGGCAAGACGCGTGCCGACGGCAGCACTCCGGGCGCTTACGCCAAGACAACTCCGTCGGGAATACAGGGCGTTGAGGCTGTAGAGAAGGCCGGCGACGGCGCTTACTACACGCTTCAGGGCGTTAAGCTGGGTGCTCGTCCTACGGCTGCGGGCATCTACATTCACAACGGAAAGAAGGTTATTATAAGGTAAAAGTGTGTCTATGCCGCACCGGTGCGCCTGATACGGCGTGCAGGCGCGGCGTTTTCCACGATGTTTTCAGGTATTGATACAATGTTGAAGAAACTGTTTTGCGCCTGCCTTGTGCCGGCGCTTTTTTTGTCGGTTACGCCTGTCGTGGCGGCCGAAGGCGAGGGGCGCAGGCTCACTGTGATGGGTCTGGGCGACTCGATTACCGAGGGCGGCGACTCGTTCAGCACCTACCTGTACCCCCTGTGGGAGCTGCTTTTCGCCGGGGGATACGACGCCGACTTCATAGGCCCGCGCCAGAGCGAGTGCCGCATAGGGCGGCTGAGCCATTGCGGCTTCAGCGGTCAGACGGTGGAGTTCCTCGACGAGCGCATCGACAGCCTGTACCGCAGGTATCCGGCCGACGTCGTACTGCTGCACGCCGGGCACAACCACTTCGCCGACAGGCGTCCCGTTGACGGCATGATGCGCGCCTACAGGAGTATCATAGGCAAGATACGCGCCGTCAATCCGCAGGCTTACGTCTTCATGGCGAAGGTCACTCCGAGCGGCAAACTGCCCAAATATTCGTACATTCCGGAGCTGAACAGGCGCATCGAGGCGTTTGTAGACTCTCTGAACGACAGCCGCGTGGTGCTGGTTGACATGGCCGAGGGGCACTGCTGGCAAACGATGACCATCGAGGACAAGGTGCATCCCAACGCCAGGGGGCGCGAGTTCATGGCCCGAAAGTGGTTCGACGCGATACGCAGCCACATCACTCCGCAGCACGAGGCGTTCAGCCCGGAGCGCATACGCTACAAGGCCGACTCGCTGCGCGGCGGCCTTGAGCTGCACTTGTTCCGTCCCGAAGGGGGAGGGCG
Source organism: uncultured Prevotella sp. (assembly GCA_900554545.1). Lineage (GTDB taxonomy): Bacteria > Bacteroidota > Bacteroidia > Bacteroidales > Bacteroidaceae > Prevotella. The sequence continues at coordinate 10,978 of USHW01000022.1, forward strand.
GCGGCCCACGGTGGTGTATTTCTTCGCCGGAGGGTGGCAGTATGGCAGTCCGTTGCAGTTTTACCGCGAATGCCGCTGGCACGCGCAGCACGGCTTTACGGCCATCAGCGTTGACTATTCGATAAAGAGCCTTGGCGGAAGCGGCGCGGCGCAGGCCGTGGCCGACGGGCGCGACGCCGTGGCTTACATCCGCGCCCACGCCCGTGAGCTGGGCGTTGACACGTCGCGCATCGTCGTGGCGGGCGCTTCGGCCGGCGGCGCGATAGCCGGAAAGATAGCCGACAGCGCGGTGTGCGCCCGCATGCTGTACTATCCCGTTGTCGATTCACTGCAAAACGACGTCCGGGCGATGCACAAGCCGGTGCTCTTCATGATGGGTACGAAAGACAGCTTCACGCCCATCTGCAAGGCGCGCGCCTTTGAAGAACAGCTGCGCGGGCAGGGAACGCCCGTCGAGGCGCATTACTTCGAGGGGCTGGGCCATCCGCTGTTCCGCTACCGCGAGCCGCTCGGCGGCGTGTTCTACGAGATAAGGAAGATTACGGACGGTTTTTTAATTAATAATTCACGATTCACAATTCATAATTAGCTGCGTGTTGGTTCATAATTCACTTCAGGTTGATTCATGCTGTGCAACGCATAATTCATAATTGGCTGCGCGTCGATATGGGTTGTGGCTTGTAATCCTTTGAATGTCAACATGTTACATCCTGTGCTGTAAAAGGCCGTCTTTTGGATTGCAAAAGGCGGCCTTTTGCAGGGTGAAATGCGGTGTTTTGCATGGCGGAATGCGGCCTTTTGCATAGTGGCCGGTTTGCAAATCCGCGGGGAAATTGACCCGATGATGAATTATGAATTTAAAAAAATATTTCTTGCATCCTATATATTTTGCCTACCTTTGCGTCTTCTTTAGTAGATAGACGCCCCACGGAGGGTGAAATGAAGACTTTAGCTACCTACCTAAACAACCGCGGAAGTAAGATGATGGATGAGTCACGAGAACTAATCCTAATATCGAAAGGAAACGAACTGGCGTTTGACGGTTTCATGGACCGCCATTCGCAGAACATGTATAACCATGCCTTCGGCATACTCGGCGACAAGGAGCAGGCGGAAGAAATCGTCAGCGACGTGTTTTTCGAGGTGTGGAAGATGCGCAAGAAGCTGCTCGGCATAGAGAACATCAACAGCTGGCTCTGCACGGTGGTCTACCGCAAGTCGGTGTCGCAGCTGCGCAAGGAGTCGCGCCGCAGGAAGAGCGTGAGCATAGACGACGTGTCGAACTTCGTGTTCCCCCAGATGGAGACGCCTGTGGACAGCATGATTTCGGCCGAAGAGATGAGAGGGCTTAACGAAGCCATAGAGCAGCTGCCTGCCAAGTGCAAGCACGTGTTCTATCTGGCCAAGATTGAACGCATGCCATACGCCGACATCTGCGACATGCTGAGCATATCGCTGGCGACGGTGAACTACCACGTAAGTTACGCCCTGGCCGCACTTAGGAAGCGGCTCAAGGCAAAAGCATAATTATAAGGTAAAAAGATTAAAAGGATAAAGAAGATGGAAAAGGACATATTCGGACACGACTACGGCAAAGGCGAGGATGACGTGAAGCTTGCAGACTTCATATTCAGCAGCACGCCGGAAAAGACAGACATGGGCAGCATAAAGAAGAAGACATACGCCAAGATACACCGTTCGAGGCGGCGCGCGCGGCTGCGTCGCATGGTGGCCGGCTGGCTCGCGGCCGCTGCCTGCGTGGCCGTCGTGGCTACGTTGTGGCTCGTTCCCGACGACGCCATCGACGGGCTGCGCGAGCAGGCCATAGCGGCGGTAAGCCCGGCTACGGTCACCGTCAAGGTGCCTACGGGCGAACGCATGACAATCATGCTGCCCGACGGCACGAAGCTCGTGGCCAACTCGCGCTCGGAAATAAGGTACCCGGAGAAGTTTACCGGAGACACGCGCGAGATATACGCCAGCGGCGAGGTGTTCCTCGACGTGGCGCGTGACGAGGAACACCCGTTCGTTGTCCGCTCAAAAGGCTTCGAGCTGAAGGTGCTCGGCACCAAGTTCAACATCTTCAACTATGACGGCAAGTACTCAAACGTGGTGCTTGTGCAAGGCTCGGTGGAGGTCACGACGGGCAGCCGCGACAAGGTTACGATGCGCCCGAGCCAGCTGCTCGACATAACCGACGGCAAGCTCGACGGCCTGCGCACCGTTGACACGTCGCAGTACACCAGCTGGATGAACGACATTATGGATTTGCACGGCGACGGCCTGCACCAGGTGGTAGAACGCCTTAACCATTATTACGGCACGGACATCGGCGTGCGCGGCAACTTCAGCTCGACGCCGCTCTACGGAAAGCTGGTCTACAAGAAAAACATCGACGAAGTGCTTAAGGCCATCAACATCATAACCGGCACCAGGCTGACCGTATCGGGCGGCAGGGTGTATGTCTCGAAATAGGTATGTAAAAAACACGTAAAAAGCATTATTAACTTAATTTATTGAAATTGCCATGGGTAAGGGGACACTGTGTCCTCAAGCCGGCAAGACCAAACAATTTGTTAACATGAATAAACATTTCTGCGCCTTGCTGCTGGCCTTCGGCCTTGCGGCGGGCACCGCTTGCGCAAAGGATGCGGGCGTTACTTTCAAACCCGACACGGTGCGCGTGCTGCGCAATCCGCTCTGCGGATGGGTGATGTACGTGGGACGCGGCTGGGACGCCGACTTCTGGCAGAAGGAGGGCTACGACGCGATGAGCGTGGGCGACTCTACGGTGCGCGTTTCCGACTACGCCAACACCTGTTACATCCGCACAAGCTGGAGTTCGATGGAGCCTGAGGAGGGCAAGTACTTCTGGCTCGACCCCTCGTCAAAGCTCAACCGCCTGCTGAAAAGCGCCACTGACAGGGGCATGAAGCTGGCCTTCCGCATAGTTGTTGACTGCCGCGACCAGGGGCAGAACACGCCGCTCTACGTCAAGGAAGCCGGAGCAAAGGGCTTTCAGGACCCCGGCAACCCCAAGAACTGGTCGCCGTATCCTGACGACCCCGTGTTCCAGGAGAAGTATGCCAAGTTCCTCAAGGCGCTGGCTAACGAGTTCAACGACCCCGACAAGGTTGACTTCATCGACGCTTTCGGACTCGGAAAGTGGGGCGAGGCACACGGCCTTGTCTACGGCGACTACAGCAAGAAGGAGCAGGTGTTCAACTGGATTACCACCCTTTACACCAAGACTTTCACGCGCATTCCGCTCATAATCAACTACCACCGCCTCGTAGCCGACACCGTAAGCTGGGCGCCGGTTCATCCGCGCAGCCAGGCTTTGCTTGAAAGCGCGATAGGGAAGGGCTACAGCCTGCGCCACGACGCTTTCGGCATGACCGGCTACTACGAGCAGTGGGAAAAGGACTTCGCCAGGAAATGGAACTTCCGCCGCCCCATAATAATGGAAGGCGGATGGATAACCAAGGCGCACCACCGCTACTGGATTGACCCGAGCGGACGCTACCGCCAGGGACATTCGGAAGACGTGCGCCTCGGAGAGTACACCGACGCACGCGAAGGCCGCGTAAACATGATGGACTTCCGCATAAACGACGAGGTGCGCTCGTGGTTCGGCACGTCGTTCAACCTCGTAAAGGCGTTCATAGCCCACGGCGGCTACCGCCTCTATCCATCGTCGGCCACGCTGCCCGGCGAGGCCAAGGCCGGCTCGGAGGTGACGCTCCGCTCGCACTGGGAGAACATAGGCTGGGGCTATTGCCCTACGAACATACCGCAGTGGAACCAGAAATACAAGGTGGGCTACGCCCTGTTCAAGGACGGACGGGCGGTGCGCGTGTTCGTAGATAAGCAGAGCGACCTGTCCACATGGCTCCTCGGCAAGCCTGCCGACTGCACTCTGGCCGCAAGTCTTGACGGCCTTGCCAAGGGCAGATACGAGTGGAGGATGGCTCTTGTAGACACGACAAAGGACAACCGGCCGGGACTTGAGATAGCCGTTGACGCGGCTCTGCTCGACGGCGGCTGGCTGAAAGTAAAAGAAATGACAATAAGATAAACTATACCAAAACACATCAGCTTTATGAAAAAGAAAGCAATCTTTGCCAACAGCGGCAGGCACCTTGCCGCGCTGTGTCTTCTGGGGGTGGCGGCCATGTCGTCTCCCGCCATGGCTTCAGGCTTGTCTCCCGACAAGGCTGGAGCCGTGCAAGTTCTCGACAACGGGAGCAACACAGTGAAATCAGTGTTAAGTTACATCGAAAGCCATAGCAAGTACGTATTTGTTTATGGCGAGAACGTTAAAAACCGTCTCGGCGAAAACGTGTCAATCCGCCTTCAGGGAAAGAGCGCGGAGAACATTCTCGACGAGCTTTGCCGCAAGACCGGACTGAAGTACGCCATTTCCGGCCGGCAGGTTACAATCACCGTAGCCCCCTCGGCGCGCCCGGCGCAAAAGCCGAACGGCGCCAGAGGCACAGGAAAGAAAGTGTCGGGCGTAATCGCCGACACCAACGGTGAGCCTCTGATAGGCGCCACCGTAAAAGTGAAAGGCACTGAAATAGCCACCGTTACCGACTTTGACGGCAACTATTCAATCGAGGCTCCCGAAGGCTCCACGCTCGAGGTGAGCTACATCGGCTTCAACACCCAGGAGGTGAAGGTGGGCAGCCGCAACAGCTACAACATAGAGATGGCCGAGGACAACAACTCGCTCGAAGAGCTTGTCGTAATCGGTTACGGTACGGTAAAGAAGAAAGACCTTACCGGAGCCATCGCCGCCGTGAAGGGCGGCGACCTTAGCAACCGCCGCACAACGATGCTTTCAAACGCATTGCAGGGAGCATTGTCAGGCGTGATGGTGCGCCGCAGCAGCTCGGCGCCGGGTTCTGGAGCCGGCAGCATCCACGTGCGTGGTGTCACAACCATGGGTGACTCGTCGCCGCTCGTAATCGTTGACGGCGTTGAGGGCGACCTTGACTACGTGAACGCGAACGACGTTGAGAGCGTGACCGTGCTCAAGGACGCGGCCGCAGCCAGCATCTACGGTTCTAAGGCCGCGGCGGGCGTCATCCTCGTAACCACCAAGCGCGGCTCGGACACGGGCAAGTTCCAAATCAAGTACAACGCCGAGTTCGGCTGGGAAATACCCACCAAGCAACCCGAAATGGTCGGTGTGACGCGTTATCTCGAAATGAGTAACGAACTGATGTACAACGACAACCCGGCGCAGGGCTTCTTCCAGACTTATTCCGCCGACCAGACTAAGAACTGGATGAAGTACCACGAGACCGACCCCAACCGCTATCCCGTGACCGACTGGACCGATCTTATACTTAAAGGTTCGGCTCCTCGTATGACGCACACTATAAGCGTGAGCGGCGGAAACAAGAACATCCGCTCGCAGACGTCGCTTTCTTACGACGACGTGGAGGGTCTTTACGACGGCCGCAAGTTCCAGCGTTACATGCTGCGCACCAACAACGACTTCACGATTAACAAGTGGTTGAGCGCCTCGCTCGACATATTCGTGCGCCACGCCAAGAGCCAGAACAAGATATACGACCCCTTCAGCACCATGCGCCTGATGCCCGCCATCTACGCGGCTACGTGGTCAGACGGCCGTCTTGCGGAGGGAAAGAGCGGCTCCAATCCCTATGGAATGCTCAAGGAAGGCGGCTCTACTGTCAGCCACTCTACCCAGATGGGCGGAAAAGGCTCGCTCACAATCAAGCCGTTCGAGGGCTTGAGCATTCAGGCAATCGTCGCACCATACATCAACTACCAGAAGTCAAAGCAGTTCCAGATGGCCTGCGGATACACGCTTGCCGACGACCCCAACACCTTCGGAGGATACTTTGACGGCGGAGGCGGAATCCTGTATGACACAAACAAACTGACCGAAGGCCGCAATGACGACTGGCACGTTACGTCGCAAGTCATCGCCAACTACATGCGCGACTTCGGCAAGCACAGCCTCACGGTGATGGCCGGTTTCGAGAACTATTACTCGAAGAGCGAGAGTCTCGGAGCAGCACGCGACCAGTATGTGCTTACCAACTATCCCTACCTTAACATCGGTCCGGAGGAATATATGGAAAACAGCGGCACGGGTTCGGAGTACACCTCCACCTCATGGTTCGGCCGCGTGCTCTATTCTTACGCAGACCGCTACCTCTTCCAGGCCAACGTCCGTCACGACGGCTCTTCACGCTTCGCCAAAGGTTATCGCTGGGGTACGTTCCCATCGTTCTCGGCAGGATGGGTTATCACCGAAGAACCGTTTATGAAGAACTTTATGAACAGCCAGAAGTATCTGTCGTACTTCAAGCTGCGTGGTAGCTGGGGTAAGCTGGGTAACGAGCGCATAGGCAGCAACTACTTCCCTTACATCGCGTTGATGAGCTTCGGCAACACCATATTCTATATGGCTGACGGCTCTGTTGTTTCGGCCAATACCGCGCGTCCCTCCGTACTTGCCGTAGAGGACATCACGTGGGAGACAACAACGTCGACCGACATAGGTTTCGACGCCAATTTCTTCGACAACCGCCTGCGCCTGACTTTCGACTATTACTGGAAGAAGACCACCGACATGCTTCTTGCCATACAGATACCTTACACCATGGGGTATGAAGACCCGGACACCAACGCCGGCGAGATGTCTACCCACGGCTACGACATCGACCTTACATGGCAGGATCACATCGGGGACTTCAACTACAGCGTAAGCGTAAACTTCTCCGACTTCATATCGAAGATTGACTACATCAACAACTCCGACATCATCAGCGGCGGCAAAATCAAGCGTGCCGGAACATACTTCAACGAGTGGTACGGATACATCTGCGACGGAATATACCAGACGCAGGAAGAAGTCAATAACTCGGCTACGCTCAACTCAAGCGTGACCGTCGGTGACTTGAAGTACCGCGACATAAGCGGACCCGACGGAGTGCCCGACGGTGTAATCTCGCCCGAGTACGACCGCGTGCCCCTCGGCAACTCTCTGCCCCGTTATCAGTACGGCGGCCAAATCAACGCTTCATGGCGCGGCATCGACCTCAGCATGGCGTTCCAGGGCGTAGGCAACCAGAAGTCTTACCTTGAAAGGGCGATGGTTGAGCCGCTGCGCAACAACTACGGCAACATACCCGCAATAATCGAAGGCAAATACTGGAGTCCGTTCAACACCGACGAGCAGAACGCAAACGCGTTCTATCCGCGTCTGTCAAGCGTGTCGAAGAACAACAACTACGCGACGTCAGACCACTGGATATTCAACGGAGGCTATTTCCGTATGAAGAACATCACGCTCGGCTACACCCTGCCGCAGCAGTGGACACGCTACATCGGCATCGACCGCACGCGCTTCTATGTCAGCGCGTCAGACCTGTTCTGCATCAGCGACTTCCCTGACGGGTGGGACCCTGAAATGGGAGTAAGCTCATATCCTATCACCACGTCAGTGGTATTCGGTATCCAAGTTACATTCTAAAAAAACCGCAAATACAATGAAAACAAAGATATTATTGTCAGCAATGGCAGCCGTCGGCCTTTGCCTTACATCATGTGAGAGCATGGATCTTGTGCCTAAGATGCAGGGCAACACGGAATCTTGGTACACCACCGAGACCGAGTTGAACTTGGCGGCGAACGACTTTTACATTCTCGGCTACTGGAACAGGCCGCTCGAGTCTTCGGAGCAATGGACGGACAACACCACATACCGCCAGCAGAACCGTAACCCAGGCAGCAACGGCACCGTGCTCGACGGTACGATGAACGGCCAGCAGTATGAGGTGTACGCGCTGTGGCAGCAGAGCTACAAGCTCATCGCGCGCTGCAACACCATGCTCGAGAACATTCACAAGGCCGAGGGCAACGTGGCCGAGAGCGTAATCAACCGCTACAAGGGTGAGGCTTACTTCTGCCGCGCCTGCAAGTACGCCGACTTGACGTTCTTCTACGGCGATGTGCCTTACATGGAAAAGACGATGACCATCACCGAGGCGGAGCAGATGGGACGTCGCGATAAGGACGAGGTGAAGGAGCTTACATACGCCGACTTCGACAAGGCGATAGAATACCTGCCCGAGTCTTACGGCAACGAGGAAATCCACGCCACGAAGGGTGCGGCTCTCGCAATGAAGGCCCGCTACGCCCTTTACATGCACGACTATGACGTCGCCGAGGCTGCCGCAAAGCAGTGCATAGGCCTTGGTCTGTACTCCCTTTACGCAAGCTATGCCGACCTGTTCAAGCAGCAGACGAAGAACGTGCCTGAAAAAATCTTCTGCCTGCCGCGCTTGGCATCGACCGACGTGTTTCTTGACACATGGTTCGTAACCAACGGCCTGCCGCGTAACGCCGGAGGCTACGGTTCTTACAATCCCTCATGGGACTTGCTGGCCGCATATCTTTGCACTGACGGCCTGCCAATTGACGAGTCGCCGCTGTTCGACCCGCACAACCCGTTTGAGAACCGTGACCCACGCTGCACGATGACTATCGTTGAGTTCAACACAAGGCACTGCGGCTTCGAGTACGACCCAAGTCCCGCCGCAAAGCAGGTGATGAACTACAACACCGGCCAGATGCAGACCAACAACGACTCGCGCATCAACGCCCAGTACGCTTCATTCAACGGACTGTTGTGGAAGAAGGGCATAGATGATAGTTGGGTTGAAAACCACGAGGTAGAGCAGGACTACATAATCATAAGGTATGCCGACGTGCTTCTTATCTATGCCGAGGCTCTTATCGAGCAGAACAAGGACTTGGACGTTGCGGCCGACTACATCAACCAAGTGCGCGCACGTGCTTACGGTGTTGACAAGAGCGCGACGAGCGAATATCCCGCCGTTGTCGCCACAGACCAGGCGCAGATGCGCAAGGCTGTGCGCATAGAACGCCGCATGGAGTTCGCTATGGAGAACCAGCGTCTGCAAGACCTTATGCGTTGGGACCTGGCTATCAAAGCTCTCAACGGTTACAACTATATCATGCTGACGGACCCGGAGCAGGAGCTTTCCGATGTCGTTGACACGGGCAACTGGTTCTGGGGCATAACACCTCAAATCGACGAAGACGGCCTTGCCGACTTCTCCGCGCTGTACAATAGGGGACTGTGCGCATACGGAGCGAAGCGCAACTTCCCCGAGCGGCAGATGCTGTGGCCAATACCTACGCACGATACACAGTTGAATCCCAACCTTGGGAACAACCCCGGCTATTAACCATAAACAGACAAGACAATGAAAAACAGGATATTATTCAGCGGCCTCAAGGCCGTGTCGTTGGGACTGCTCGCCTTTATGGCGGCGTCCTGCAACGACGATATAGACAACTATTATTCGCGTAACCAGTCGGAAATCACGATTGAAGGGTCGGGCGAATACATCAAGCTTGACGAGAGCAAGCCCGACGAAGTGGCGCTTACCATCGACTGGTCGCCCGCGCATGACTACGGCTACGACTATGTCACCACGTACCAGTATGAGATGCGCGTCAGCGGAAGCGGCGGTTCCATCGAGGAGTACGAGGACGACGACAATTTCCACCGTGAGTTCACCAACGCCGAGCTGCAAGACCTGCTCGTCAACCACTTCGGAGTGACAACGAGCACCGCGGTAGACGTTACGTTCACCATCACGGCATCGTTTGAAGGGCCTACGCTCAAGGTGCCCGATGTAGAGGAAAAGACTATAAAGGTGAAGACATACGGCCCCAGGCAGTTTGTTGCCGACACTCTCTACATGGCCGGAACGGCCGTAGGCGACGGGCGCGTCGAGCTGTCTGCAAGCGAATCTGACGCAGAGGTTTACAGCTACACGGGCCGTCTTGAGGCCGGAACAATAAACTTCCCCGTCATCAACTTCGACGAGTACAACGCCATAGGCCCCGAGAACCCCGACACTCCCATCGAGCTTAGCGACATGCCGGCCGTCATAACCGACCAGACCGAGGCCAACTATTGGGTTGTTCCCGAAGCCGACAACTACCGCATTACGGTCAACCTGCGCGAGCACACCGTGCGCATCGTGGCAGCCGGAGCAGTGGTTGACGTCGACCAGATGTTCCTCGCCGGAACAGCTGTGGGCGACGGGCAGGTTGAAATAGCCCAGACGCTTGAGAACGAGAACCTCTATGCTTGGCGCGGCGAGCTGCAGGCCGGAACGCTTTACCTGCCGCTTACGTATGAAGGTACGCAGGAAATGTCGATAGTTCCTGTTTCGGCGGGCGACACCGACATACACGACGGCGCACAGCAGACGTTCGCCCAGGTTGCTACAGCCACCGCTGCTGGAGGCCGCTGCTGGGAGATACCCGAAGCCGGAACCTACCGCATCGTGGTGAACAAGGAGGATAAGACCATCACCATATACTCGGCGGCTACCGACCTGAAGAACAAGACCATCATCTTCAAGCGTACTCAGGGCGAGGCCAACGACAACTACACCTGCGAGATAGAGCAGCTTTGGATATTCGGTTCAAACCATTATTACAACGGCAGCAGGCCGAGCGACGTAGTGCTGACGCAGAGTCTTGCCAACCCGCGCCTGTTCGTCTACAAAGGCGAGGCATTACAGGCCGACCAAATCAAGTTCTGCGCTACTGACAACTGGAACAACGAGTACGCCTTCGGTTCGGGCGACGTGAGGGACATGAAGGCCGACGTCACCTTCGGTCAGAAGTACCAGCCCATTTACGGCGGCCAGGGCAACAACCGTTACGCTTGGTTCAACATGCCTGACGGCACCAACTACATCGAGGTGTACATCGGTTCGGAGCAGTATGACGAGAGCGGCAACGCACTCAGCCAGTGCTGGGGCTTCGAAGACTCATACGTGATTTTCGACCAGAAGTAATGAAACATTAAAAACAACAATGACAATGAAAGATATGAGAAAATACGGCTTGATGCTCCTCTCGGGCATGATGCTTACGTCTACGCTCGTCGTCGGAACCTCGTGTTCCGACGATGACGACCTCAACTCGTCGTCGGTAGACTGGGAAATATCAGGCAACAAAATCATCGATATAAAGCCCGAGCGCACCAAGATGTTGAGGCTTTATGAATATGACGGTAACGGTGAAAAAATACCTGTTACTTACAACAAGGAATGTGCGCAGGCGGGCCAGCCGGTACTTGACAGCCAAGGCAATCCCGTATATAAGACAAAGCTGATTAACCCGATGATGGGGTGGGTTGTCTACGGCGGACTTGGCGACGGCCTTATCGACGACTTCGAAGAGCAGTATTCAAGCTTTGAGACGTCAGAGGGGCTTGACAACGTGTTCATGTACGGCGGAACGATGTACGTGCGCGGCGCTTGGAGCGACTTCGAGCCTGGCGAAGGCAAGTACATCTGGGACGAGTCTATATGGAACGAGCAGCACGACACCATCACCGCAAAGCGTTTCCGCATGATGCGCGACATCGCGAAGAGCTATGGCATGAAGCTGGCCTTCACCTTTGTTGTCAGCAGCGAGGACAAGCACTACAACTTCACGCCCGAATACGTGCGTGCGGCCGGCTGCAAGACTTACGACGTTACCACCGGCTCATGGAGCGGATGGTCGCCTTATCCTGACGACCCTGTGTTCCAGGAGAAGTACGAGAAGTTCCTCACGGCTTTCGCCGAGGAGTTTAACGACCCGTCGGTAACGCAGTTTGTCAGCGGCTTCGGCCTCGGCAAGTGGGGCGAGACTCACACGCTTAAATACTCTACCGGCGACGAGACGCCGCGCATGGCCGTCACCGAATGGATTTCAAGCCTTATGTCACGCCTCTTCACGCGCGTGCCAATCGTCATCAACTATCACCGTTGCATCATGTCCACCAAGTCGAGCGGCGACGCCGACCTCGCCTCGGCGGAGCAGATTATCGACGACTGCGTGAACAAGGGCTTCAGCCTGCGTCATGACGCGTTCGGCATGAAGAGCTATTACATGGACTGGGAGCGCGGCATCGCAACGAAGTACCGCTACCTGCGGCCTATCATAATGGAAGGCGGATGGGTCGAGTCGTCGCACGGCGGCTCGATTGCCGGCGACGGATATGCCAACTTCGCGGAGGTTCGCCAGGGCGAGTATGACGAGGCCAAGGGCGCCAACGTCAACATGATGGACTTCCGCTACTCGTCGAACGTCAATACGGGCGAGACCCACTCATGGTTCAACTCTGCCTTCAACCTTGTCAATGACTTCATAGCCGAAGGCGCTTACCGCCTCTATCCCGACAAGATTTCGGCTCCAACGTCGGCGTCGTCGGGCCATAAGGTTACCTTCGTTCACCGCTGGTCGAACCTCGGCTGGGGCTACTGTCCCAACAACATACCGCAGTGGAACCATAAGTACCAGGTATGCTTCGCCCTCTTGGACAAGTCTACGGGCGAGCCTCTCTACCGTTTCGTCGACCCGGCGCCAGAAATAAGCGACTGGGTTAAAGGCTCCGTCCACTCGTACACCACGTCGTTCAGCCTTGACGGCGTAGCTTCAGGCGAGTACACATGGGGCGTGGGCATTGTCGACACAACCGACAACAACGAAATCGGCATACTTATTTCCGCCCGCGACGAGTTCCAGACAAAGGACGGCTGGGTGAAGATTTGCGATGTGACGGTGAAGTAAAGACCCACCCCAACCTAACCCGAGACCCACCCCAACCCTCCCGAAGGGAGGGAGCTTGATTACTTTCGCCAATTGCATTCGGCGTATATTAGCAGATGCTAATTAAGCCCCCTCCCTTCGGGAGGGCTGGGGTGGGTTATTATAAGGCTGATAAGTAATTTCCAAAAGGCCACCTTTTGCACTGCAAAAGGTGGCCTTTTAGCGTGTAATTGATGGCCTTTTGCAGGCTGAAAGGCCACCTCTTGCATTGCCCCTCGTTCAGCCTTGCTTTCAAGGCGGTTTGCGGCTATTAGGCTTATCGGCCCTATCGGGCTTATAAGCCTTATTCATTTGATAGGCCGGATAAGCCCGATAGGGCCGATAAGGCTAATAAACCACAAGGCAAAGGCCGATAAAGCAAACAGCAAGCGCCAATCCACTAATCAGCAAAAGCATATCAAGCTCCCTCCCTTCGGAAGGGTTGGGGTGGGTCGTCCCTTCGGTTGGGGTGGTTTTTAGGTGGTATTGGGCTGTGTCGTAGGTTTGGCGGCATTGTTTTTTTGTCTTTTTCTTCCTATATATTTTTTCTCTCTTTGCGTCATAAATAATGAAAACTTATACTGAAAACCTTACGATGAAACGATTACTGACAACTGTTTTCGCTTTGCTGACGCTTCATGCCTCCTTCGCCGCCGACGTGCTCGTCGAGGCAGAGTCGTTCGCCGACAAGGGCGGATGGGCAGTCGACCAGCAGTTCATGGACCTTATGGGTTCTCCGTATCTCATAGCTCACGGCATGGGTGTGCCCGTGGCCGACGCTTCAACCACAGCCGACGTGCCCGAGGACGGGCGTTATCGCGTGTGGGTGAGGACGTATAACTGGACTTCGCCCTGGCACAAGGGCGAGGGTCCCGGCAGCTTCCGCGTGGGCGTTGACGGCAAGTTCAAGACAAAGAAAATGGGCTGCACCGGCGACAGCTGGCAGTGGCAGGACGGCGGAGTGGTGAAGCTCAAGAAGGGCAGCCGCCGCATTACGCTGCACGACATGACAGGCTTCGACGGCCGTGTTGACGCGATACTCCTCACGACCGACCTTGAAAGCTCGCCCGAGGAGCGCTTCGGCGCAGGCCACGACTGGCGCTTCGCCCTGCTCGGGGGCAGGCAGCCGCAGGCCAAGCAGTTCGACTTCGTTGTAGTTGGCGGCGGTATCGCCGGCATGTGTGCGGCCGTTACGGCGGCTCGCCTGGGCTGCCGCGTGGCCTTGGTCAACGACCGCCCCGTGCTCGGAGGCAACAACTCGTCGGAGGTGCGCGTGCATCTCGGCGGAATAATAGAGACCGGACAGTATCCAGCCCTTGGCCGCATGATACGCGAGTTCGGCCACAGCCGCGGCGGAAACGCCAAGCCCGGCGACTATTACGAGGACGCCAAGAAAGACTCTTTTGTCCTCGCAGAACCCAATGTGACTTTGTTTTCAGGATGGCATGCCACCGGCGTGAAGGCCGGTGAGGGTAAAATCTCTTCAGTTACAATACAAAACATCGAGACGGCGGAGCGCATCGTGCTCTCCGCTCCTCTCTTCAGCGACTGCACCGGCGACGCTTCCGTCGGAGTGTGGGCCGGTGCCGACTTCACCATGGGGCGCGAGGCGCGCTCCGACTACGGCGAGAGCATGGCGCCAGAGGTGGCCGACTCAATCGTGATGGGTTCGTCAATACAGTGGTACAGCGAAAAGACGGAAGGCAAGAGCCGCTTTCCGGAGTTCGCTTACGGCATCGACTTCAACGAGGGCAACGCCGAACGGGTAACCATGGGCGAGTGGACTTGGGAGACGGGAATGAACCGAAACCAGATAACCGAGGCCGAACGCATACGCGACTACGGGCTTCTCGTGGTGTATTCAAACTGGAGTTTCCTCAAAAATCATGCTTCTTACCGCGACGACTACGCACGCCGCCGCCTTGCGTGGGTGGCCTATGTGCTGGGCAAACGCGAGTCGCGCCGCCTTCTCGGCGACTATGTGCTGGCGCAGGACGACATCGACAAGGACGTGCGCCACGAGGACGCGTCGTTCACCACGACGTGGGCCATCGACCTGCACTTCGCCGATTCCGTCAACTCCGCACGCTTCCCGGGCAACGAGTTCAAGACACGCACCGTGCATCACTGGATACATCCCTACGCCGTTCCTTACCGTTGCCTCTACTCGCGCAACGTTGACAACCTCTTTATGGCAGGCCGCAACATCAGCTGCACGCACGTTGCATTAGGCACTGTGCGCGTGATGCGCACCACGGGAATGATGGGCGAGGTAGTGGGCATGGCCGCCGCGCTGTGCAAGAAGCACAATACTACGCCGCGCGAGGTGTACCATCACCATCTTGGCGAGCTGCGCTCGCTCATGGAAAAGGGCGCGGGCCGCACCGATGCGCCCGACAACCAGCGCTTCAACGAACCCAACGAGACGCTGCCTTTGCCCAAAGCCTTAATGCAGAAAGAAACACAACAGAAATGAGAAACATAACATTAACCATAGTCTTTTTATCGGTCATCGCTCTGTGTCCGCGCCAGTCGCGGGCGCAGGGCTATGCCACAATGCAGGGAGACACGCTCCGCATAGGCAACAGTCATATCGAACGCGTGTTCCTTTGGAATGGAGGCGAGCTGAAAACCGTCGCCCTTGTTGACAAGGACGGCGGCAAAGTGATGCGCTCTAAAGGCTCACAACCCGACTTCCTCGTTGTAAAAGGCAAGGCCGAGGACGGCCGCCTGTCGCAGGAAAACGTGCCTTCCGACGGCGTTCACCCGGCTTATCTGCAAGTAACAGTTGACTACCGCAAGGGCGGTCTTGAGATAAAGAGGCAGTACCGCGTGTACGACGTGCCGGCCATAGCCTGCCACACGTGGCTCCGCGGACATCTTGCCACCATCGAACAGGGCCGCGAAGTGTCCGGCGCCGACCGCAAGAACATCGAGTTTAAGGAAGACATGGACGCCGGAGTGAAAATCCCCGTGCTCGACCGTCTTGAGCTTCCGGGCAACCACTGGCGATGCAATGCCGTGGAGTTCTTTGACTATACCGACTGGAACGACAACCTCGTGGCCTGCCGAAGCTTCATTCCCTACCGCGAAAACGGCTACCGCGGCAACCTGCTCGTGGCCTCCGACCTCGTGACAGGCAGCGGTTTCTTCTTCCTAAAGGAAGCTCCCTGCTCGTCAACGCAGCTCCATTACCCCGGCTACGACTTCCGCGCGGAGTACGGAAACTTCAAGGTTACCGGTCTTGGAGCGGCTTCCGGCGACGTAACTCCTGACGGCTGGACATCCGTCTACGGCGTTGTCACGGGCGTGTTCGATGGCGGCGAGCGCGAGGCTCTTACCGCCTTGCACGACTACCAGCGGCAGGCGCGCCTCGAAAAGGCCACCGGACGCGACGGCGACGAGATGGTTATGCTCAACACATGGGGCGACCGCAGTCAGGATTCCAAGATAAACGAGGCGTTCTGTCTTGCCGAACTCGACCGCGCCGCGCGGCTCGGTGTCACCGTGTTCCAGCTCGACGACGGCTGGCAGATAGGCAAAAGCCCCAACTCGAAGGTGGCGAAAGGCTCGTTCAAGGACATCTGGAGCAACAAGGATTACTGGAAACCGGACCCCGTGAAGTTCCCCGACGGCCTGCGTCCAATCGTTGAGAAGGGCAAGAAGCTCGGCATCCGCATCGGCCTTTGGTACAATCCCAGCGTGCAGCACGACTTCGCCGACTGGCGCAAGGATGCCGATGCGATACTCGGATTGTGGCGGGAGTACGGCATAACGGTGTTCAAGATTGACGGACTTCAAATCCCGACGAAGGCCGCCGAGCAAAACCTGCGCTCGCTGTTCGACACTGTTCAGAAAGAGAGCGGCGGTCAGGTAATCTTCAACCTCGACGCAACGGCAGGACGAAGGGGCGGCTACTGCATGTTCACGGAGTACGGAAACATATTCATGGAGAACCGATACACCGACTGGGGCAACTATTATCCGTTCCATACGCTGCGCAACCTGTGGCAGCTTTCGCGCTACGTGCCCGCCCAGAGGTTGCAGGTGGAGTTCCTGAACAAGTGGCGCAACGCCGCGAAATACGCCGAGGGCGACATCTTCGCGCCGCAAAACTACACGTTCGACTACCTCTTCGCCACCACGATGGCAGGCCAGCCGCTGGCTTGGATGGAAGCGCAGAACCTGCCGGAGGAGGCTTTCGCCACCGGCAACCTTGTCAAACAGTACACCAAGATACAGGAAGACCTGCACAGCGGAACAATACTTCCCATCGGCGACGAGCCTTCAGGCCGCTCGTGGACGGGCTTCCAGTCAATCAAGGACAGCCGTTCGGGCTACTTCATCGTTTACCGCGAGGACAACGCCGACGCTTCTGCGTGGGTCAAGACGTGGCTCGACGGCGGCGAGAAAGTCACCCTCACGCCCCTGATGGGCGGCGGCAAAGCCTGCGAAACGGCTGCCGACGACGAGGGACGGGTGCGCTTTACGCTGGCGGATAAGAACAGTTTTGCGCTTTACAAATATGAGATAACCCAATGACAAATACCTAACAACCTGACAGATGAAGAAGACATTGATGCTATTGCTTGCCCTGATGCCCCTCGGGCTGTGGGCTGCGACCGACTACATCGCCAACGTCTACGGCCGCGACTACCAGCTGCTCAACGGCAAGTGGGCGGCCATCGTCGACCTTTACGACGCCGGCGGCAAGATGGAAATCTACAAAAACAAGACCGCCGCGAAGCCCGAAGAGTTCTATGAATACTCCTTTGAGAACGGCCTGCGCCTCAATGTGCCGGGCGACTGGAACTCGCAGGCACCCGAACTGAAATACTATGAGGGCACCGTTTGGTACGCCCGCCACTTCAACGCGCAGCCCGTTGGCGGCAAGCGCAACTTCCTTTACTTCGCCGGAGTGAGCTACCGCTGCAACATCTACCTGAACGGCGAGAAGATAGGAAGCCATGAAGGCTCGTTCACTCCGTTCCAGTTCGAGGTTACGGGCAAGCTGAAACAGGGCGACAACCTGCTTGTCGTCGAGGTGAACAACCGCCGGCAGAAGGACGCCATACCTGCGATGTCGTTCGACTGGTGGAACTACGGCGGCATAACGCGCGACGTAATGCTCGTCACCCTGCCCGAAACCTACATCAGCGATTACTTCATCCGTCTTGACAAACACCGCGCAGACCTTATCCATATCGACGCGGAGCTGTCGCAGGCGGTGGCCGGAAGGCAGATAAAGGTAAGCCTGCCGCAGCTGAAGCGCGACGTTACGCTGACTACCGACGCTGAAGGCAAGGCTCATACGCAGCTTAAAGTCAAGGGCCTGCGCCGCTGGTCTACCGACGACCCGTGGCTTTACCGCGTGGAGCTGACGACCGACGGCGACCGCGTGACCGACGAGATAGGCTTCCGCAACATCGAAACCAAGGGCACGCAGATACTGCTCAACGGTAAGCCCGTGTTCCTTCGCAGCATCTCTTTCCATGAGGAAATACCCCAACGCATGGGCCGCGCCTGTACGCCGGGCGACGCGATGATGCTTCTCTCGGAAGCGCGCGACCTCGGAGCGAACATGATTCGACTGGCGCATTACCAGCAGAACGAGTACATCGTGAGGCAAGCCGAGCGCATGGGCTTCATGCTCTGGCAGGAGATACCCGTGTGGCAGGCCATCGACTTCACCAATGAGGAGACTTTGGCGAAGGCTTCGAAGATGCTCACAGAAACCATCCTGCGCGACCGCAACCGCTGCGCCGACTGCTTCTGGGGCATCGCCAACGAGACGCAGAACACCCCGGAGCGCAACCGTTTCCTGTCAAAGCTGCTGCAAACGGGCAAGGACATCGACACTACGCGCCTCTTCGTGGCCGCCTTCGACCTTGCTTATTTCGACAAGACGGAAGACAAGTTCGTGATGCACGACGACTTCTGGCCGAACCTTGACATGGTGGCCATCAACAAATACATGGGCTGGTATGCGGCGTGGCCTAAAGACCCGGCCGACATCCACTGGGACGTTGCCCCCGGCAAGCCGCTCTTCATCTCGGAGTTCGGCGGCGAGGCGCTCTACGGCCAGCACGGCGACAAGGACTGGGCGTCGAGCTGGAGCGAGGAGTATCAGGCCGAACTGTTCCGCAAGAACCTGCTGATGTTCGAGAACATACCCAACCTCTGCGGCGTGTCGCCATGGATATTGTTCGACTTCCGCAGTCCTACGCGCCTGCATCCCTCGAACCAGGACGGCTGGAACCGCAAGGGACTCGTGTCCGACCAAGGGCAAAGGAAGCAGGCATGGTACATCATGCACGACTACTACGCCAAGAAAAAGGCCGGGGACGAGCGGCGTTAAGCAGGGCGGACGGCGGTCATCCGGCGGCCTGTCATCCGCCATCGTATCAGCCCCATCCGTCCTATCGCTCCCAGTGCTCCCATCTAACGCCAAGCAAAAGGTGGCCTTTTGCGCTGCAAAACATGGCCTTTCGGCCTGTAAAAGGCGGCAAATCGCAAGCCAAAAGGCCACCTTTTGCAAGGGCGTTGGTAACATGCTGAAAATCAATTCGTTACAAATCTTGTAAAATTTTATATGAAACGCCACCCTCTGTAGGGACATAATTTATTATGTCCGGACGCCGCGAAGAGGCGTATAAGATAAGCAGTGCCAAATAGATACGTTCTTTCAGAACGTTCGGACATAATGAATTATGTCCCTACAAAAGTGTATGCTTATATCGACTCACGTTAAATTATGTCCCTACAAAGGGTGATGTTTTGTGCGTTCACCATGCAGAAACATCCGAAATCTTATCAACTACCAATATGAAACAAACCAAACCAATACTTCTGTTGCTGCTTGCCCTCGTGCTGGCGGTCATGCCCGCCACGGCGGCCGACAAGGTGCTGAAGGTGCTTGCGATAGGCAACAGCTTCTCGGCCGACGCCGTAGAGCAGAACGTTGTCGAGCTTGCCGCAGCCGACGGCAGGCAGATGATTGTGGCAAACATGTTCATCGGCGGCTGTCCCCTTAGCCGCCACGTAGACAATGCGCGGCAGGACAAGGGCGCATACCGCTACCGCAAGACCGGCGTTGACGGCAAGCGGGTGCAGCAGGACAACATGTCCATAAGCCGTGCGCTGGCCGACGAGCAGTGGGACTACGTATCTTTGCAGCAGGCCAGCGACCGTTCGGGCCAGCCGGAGACCTACGAGCCTTACCTCACTGAACTGATAGAGTATATAAAAAAGCTGTCGCCAAAGAGCGAAATTGTGTGGCACCAGACGTGGGCTTACGCCAAATCGTCGCGCCACGGAGCCTTTCCGCGCTATGGAAACGACCAGCTGCGCATGTACAACTGCATTGTTGACGCATCGCAGAAGGCCGTGAAAAGTCACGGCATTGACATCGTGATACCAGTCGGAACGGCCATCCAGAACGCGCGCACGACATTCATCGGCGACAACATGAACCGCGACGGACACCATCTTGAGAACTCTTACGGACGTTACACGGCGGCCTGCACGTGGTACGAAGCACTGACAGGGCGCAGCGTTGTGGGCAATGCCTACCGTCCGGAGGGCATGAACGGCGACCTCGCACGCGCCGCACAGGAAGCCGCCCACGCGGCGGTCGGCAGTCCGTGGACGGTCACCAACCTTGCCTATATACAGCCTTCAACGGTGCTTTACAAGGACAAGTCGGTGCCCGTGGCAGTGCGCGTGGAAGACCTTTTGCACCGCATGACGATGCACGAGAAGGTGATGCAGATGGTGCAATACACCCTCGGAACAAACAATATAGAGAACAATAAGGGCGTGGAGGTGAAGAACATCCCGGCCGAGACAGGCTCGCTGATTTACTTCGGCACCGAACCCACCCTGCGCAACAACATGCAGCGTCACGCCATGGAAGACAGCCGCCTCGGCATTCCAATCCTTTTCGGCTACGACGCGATACACGGTTTCCGCACAATATTCCCCATTCCGCTGGCTCAAGCGTGCAGCTTCAACCCCCATCTTACGCGCCTTTCGTGCCGCGTAAGCGCACAGGAGGCGCGCATGTCGGGCGTTGACTGGACGTTCTCGCCCATGATTGATGTGGCGCACGACCCGCGCTGGGGCCGCGTTGCCGAGGGTTACGGCGAAGACCCGTACCTTAACGGAGTGTTCGGGGCGGCCGCCGTGCGCGGTTATCAGGGCAAAAGCCTTGCCGACAGTGTGTCGATAGCCGCCTGCCTGAAGCACTACGTGGCCTACGGAGCTTCGGAGGCAGGGCGCGACTACGTATATACCGAGGTGTCGCGGCAGACCCTTTGGGACACATATCTGCCCCCTTACCGCAAGGCTTTGGAGGCAAATCCGGCCACGGTGATGAGCTCTTTCAACAACTTCAGCGGCACTCCGGTCACCGCAAGCAAGTATCTGCTTACCGATGTGCTGAAGAAACAGCTTGGCTTCGGCGGTTTCATAGTGTCCGACTGGGCGGCCATCGAGCAGCTGAAAGCACAGGGAGCGGCGCGTGATTTGAAGCGTGCCGGCGAGCTGGCGGCCAACGCCGGGCTTGACATGGACATGATGTCGCACTCTTACGACAAGCATCTTGAGCAGCTTGTGGCCGAAGGACGGGTTGACACTGCCGTCATCGACGATGCCGTAAGGCGCATCCTCAAGGTGAAATTCGACCTCGGACTGTTTGAAAATCCTTACACTCCGGCGGTCAAGGACGACTCTCGCTTCCTTCGTAAGGAGAGCATCAGGCTGGCCGAAGAGCTTGCCGAGGAGTCCATGGTGCTGCTGAAGAACGATAACAACACGCTCCCCCTGCGCACGCAGAAGCGCATTCTGCTTACCGGTCCGCTGGCCGACGCGCCCTTCGACATGCTCGGCTGCTGGTACGGACACGGCGAAACGGGCGACATAACGTCAATTCTCACCGCCATGAAGACGGAGTTTGAGGGCAAGGCCGACGTGCAGTATGTACCCGGTTGTCCGTTCGAGGGCGACGACGAGAGCGGCTTCCGCGATGCCGTAAAGGCCGCGAAGAAGGCCGATGTCATTGTTGTCTGCCTCGGAGAGAAGGGCAAATGGAGCGGCGAGAACGCCTCGCGTGCCTCCATCGAGCTGCCCGGCGTGCAGCTGCGCTTCCTCGAAGAGCTGAAGAAAGCAGGCAAGCCGGTGGTTGTAGTGCTGTCAAACGGCCGTCCGTTGCAGCTCGACCGTGTCGCTCCTTTGGCCGATGCGATGGTCGAGATGTGGCAACCCGGCATAGTGGGCGGCACTCCTTTGGCCGGAATACTGTCCGGACGGGTCAATCCTTCGGGACGGCTTGCGATGACGTTCCCCGTCACCGGCGGCCAGATACCTATCTATTATAACCGCCGTCCGAGTGCGCGCCATCATCAGGGGTTCTACCATGACCTGACGAGCGACCCCCTTTACGAGTTCGGTTACGGCCTTAGCTACACCACGTTCGAGTATGGCGAGCCTGTGGTTTCGCGCACAACGTTGGACAAGAAAGGACGTTTCAGCGTGGAAGTGGACGTCAGGAACACCGGCGCGGTTGACGGCAAGGAGACCGTTCTGGGCTTTGTCACCTGCCCGTATGCCGAACTTACGCGCCCCGTCAAGGAGCTTCGCTTCTTCACCAAGAAGGAAATCAAGGCCGGGGAGACCGTAAAGTGCCGTTTCGAACTTAACGTCCAGCGCGACCTCGGCTTTGTCAACGACAAGGGAGAGACCGTTGTCGAGCCTGGCGAATACCGCCTAACAATAGGCGGAAAGACTGTAACATTGGAAATAACTGAATGAAAACGATGAAAAATATCAAGTTTTTGTTAGTCACGGCGGGGGGGGGATTTCCCCCCCCTGGGGGCGCAGGGCGCGGGGG
>USHW01000023.1 GCA_900554545.1 uncultured Prevotella sp.
GAAAGTAGAACAACCCCCGCCCCACACCCGCGGATCCGCCGCCGCGGCGGTTGAAGGCGGCGACAGCCTGCTCAGGCAGGTGTCGCCCGGCGGACTGCCGGAGCAGATGCTGACGCGTACAGGCTACGTGGCGTCTTACAACAAGACTACGAAGCTGCCAAACTGGGTGGCATGGCACTTGACCGACGACCGCACATCAGGCCCTGCCAAGCGCTCGGGCGTTGACTTCGAGGCCGACATGGACGTGCCTGAGCCGCGCGCCGAAGACTCCGATTATTACGGCTCTGGCTACGACCGTGGGCACATGTGCCCTGCGGCTGACAACAAATACAGCGTGGAAGCCATGCGCGAGTCGTTTCTATTCACAAACATGTGCCCACAGAACGGCAACCTTAACCGCGGCGACTGGAACGAGATGGAGATGGCCTGCCGCCGTTGGGCGAAGCAGTACGGAGGCGTTTACATAGTGTGCGGCCCCATTCTGTATAAAGGCAAGCATAAGACAATAGGCAAGAACAAGGTCACCGTGCCTGAAGCATTCTTCAAGGTGGTGCTGCGCACGGGTGAAAATCCGGCTGCTATCGGCTTTATATACAAGAACGCCGAAGGCAACCGCCCGAAAGGCGACTATGTGAACACCGTTGACGAGGTGGAGCGCATCACCGGCATCGACTTCTTCCCGTCGCTTCCCGACGACGTAGAAAACAAGGTTGAAGCCACTGCCGACATAGCCGATTGGTAACGTCGGGCAACAGCTTGATAATCAGCTTATTTCCAAAAGGCCGTCTTTTACCTTCCAAAAGACGGCCTTTTGCCGTGTAAAAGGTGGCCTTTTGTAATGCGAAAGGTCACCTTTTGTTTTCAGGTTGCTGTCGGGCGGTGTGGGCGCAGGTGATGTTCCGTTGTTTGGTAGTTAAAGAATGCAAATAAAATTGGCGGTGTTTTGGTTTGCCGCAGAAAATCATTAACTTTGCACATTATTAAAAGAAAGGCTGAAAAGCGTGAAAATAAGAGAAGTGGTTGACGCCCTTGAACGTTTCGCGCCCCTGCCCCTGCAAGAGAGCTTTGACAATGCCGGCTTGCAGGTAGGACTGACAGAGGCGGAAGTATCAGGGGCTTTGTTGTGTCTTGACGTGACGGAGGCTGTGGTGGACGAGGCAGTTGCCTTGGGCTGCAACCTCATTGTGAGCCATCATCCGCTGATTTTCCATGCGCTGAAGCACATCACTTATGATAACGACGTGCAGCGCGCAGTGGCCAAGGCGTTGAAGAATGACGTTACTGTGGTTTCCATGCACACAAACATGGACAACGCCTTCGGTGGCGTCAATTTCAGGATAGCGGAGAAAATGGGGCTTGAGGACTGCCGCTTTTTCGCCGGTAAGACGGTTGACGGTATCGAATGCGGCAGCGGAGTGATAGGCAGTCTGCCCGATGCGGTGGCAGGCGACGACTTTGTGCTCATGCTCAAGCGCACGTTCGATGTTGAGTGCGTGCAGTGCAACCAGTTGTTGCGCCGCCCTATAAAGACCGTTGCCGTGTGCGGCGGTGCCGGTTCGTTCCTTCTCGGCGACGCCATCGCCGAAGGGGCTGACGCTTTCGTTACCGGCGAGATGCACTACCACGAGTATTTCGGGCACGAGCAGGAAATACAAATCGCCGTCATAGGCCATTACCAGAGCGAGCAGTTCACCAACGAGATATTCAAGGAAATAATAGAGAAGAGGTGCAAGGGAGTGGCGGCATATCTTACTAAGACAAACACCAACCCCATCATTTATTTGTAACAGGAGGGTGGATGGTTGCAGGCGGGCTTGCCGGCAAGGGGCAGGCATGAAACGGATGCGCTTGTGTTAATGCGTTTCCGTGTTTTAACAAGATATTGAATAATAACTAAATATAACTAACAAGCTGGCGTGGCGGTCGGCGGCAAGGCTGAATTTCTTGTCCGCCTGTCTTCCCGTCACTTGTCAATTAAAAAAGAAAATATGGCTAAGAAAGACCCTACAGATTTGTCAGTAGAGGAGAGGCTGAAGGCTCTCTATCAGTTGCAGACCACATTGTCGGCCATCGACGAGGAGCGCGCGTTGCGCGGCGAACTGCCGCTCGAGGTGCAGGACCTTGAGGACGAAATCGCCGGACTTACCACACGCGTGGAGAAAATCAAGAACGACATCAAGGAATTCGAGGATGCCGTGAAGCAGAAGAAGGCCGAGATTGCCGAGGCGCAGGCAAGTGTGGAGCGGTATAAGACACAGCTCAACGACGTGAAGAACAACCGCGAGTATGACACTTTGAGCAAGGAAATAGAGTTCCAGACGCTCGAGATTGAGCTGTGCAACAAGAAGATACGCGAGGCCAACACCAAGGTTGAAGAGAAAACGGCCGACCTAAAGGCCACCGAAGAGCAGATTGCAGACAGGCGCCAGGCTTTGGAGGAGAAGAAAAGCGAGCTTGACGAGATTATGGACGAAACCCGCGCGGAGGAGGAAAGGCTGAAAGAGAAGGCCAAGGAGCTTGAGGTAAAGATTGAACCCAGACTGCTGGCAAGCTTCAAGCGCATACGTAAGAACGCGCGCAACGGCCTCGGCATTGTCTACGTTCAGCGCGACGCGTGCGGCGGATGCTTTAATAAAATCCCGCCACAGCGCCAGCTTGACATCAAGATGCACAAGAAAATCATTGTATGCGAGTACTGCGGACGCATACTCATCGACCCCGAACTGGCCGGCGTAAAGGCTGACAAGCCGGTGGAGGAAAAGCCCAAGCGCAAGCGCGCAATACGCAAGCGCGTGGTGAAAAAAGATGAGGGCGACGAAGGATTCGTACCTGAGGAGACATTGTCTTAACATCTTTTAAACATCAACAGACCATGAAACAAACTAACAAACAAAGTGGAAGCGTCGTTGCGATAATCGCGATGATGTTTCTTTATGCAATGATTTCATTTGTCACCAATCTTGCCGCGCCGATTGGTGTCATCTGGAAGAACCAGCCGGAGCTGATGGGCAGCAACACGCTCGGCATGATGGGTAACATGATGAACTTCCTTGCGTACATCTTCATGGGCATCCCGGCTGGTAAAATGCTTATCAAGATTGGTTACAAGAAAACTGCGCTCGCGGCCATCGCCGTTGGTTTCATAGGCGTGTTTGTGCAGTATCTGTCAGGCTTCCCCACGGGATTGACGGGCTTCTGGGTGTACCTGCTCGGAGCGTTCATAAGCGGTTTTTCCGTCTGCATGCTCAATACTGTGGTTAACCCGATGCTCAACCTGCTCGGCGGAGGCGGCAACCGCGGCAACCAGCTCAACCTGATTGGCGGCACGCTCAACTCGCTTTCAGGCACGCTTACGCCTATGCTGGTGGGCGCGCTGGTGGGAACGGTGACCAAGAGCACTACAATGAGCGACATCAACCTTGTGCTTTACATCGCCATGGCTGTGTTTGCCGTTGCGTTCATCGTGCTTTCGTTCATCCCCATTGCTGACCCGGAGATGGGCAAGGCTACGCAGAATACGGTGTTCGAGCACAGCCCCTGGGCGTTCCGTCACTTCTTGCTTGGTGTCATAGCCATCTTTGTTTATGTGGGAATTGAAATAGGAATACCCGGCACTCTCAATTTCTACATATCCGATACGTCGGACAAGGGAGCCGGAATGCTTGCCAACGCCGCTACAATCGGCGGTTTCGTGGCCGGAACTTACTGGCTGCTCATGCTCGTAGGACGTTTCATTGCCGGCTTCATCGCCGACAAGGTGTCGAGCCGCGTGATGATGATTGCGGTGTCAACCGTGGGCATGCTGCTCATACTTTTAGCCATGTTCTCGTCCAAGGATACAACAACGTCGATGCCTGTGTTCACCGGTTCGTCGTTTGAAATGGTTACGGTGCCCGTCAGCGCGCTGCTCCTGGTGCTCTGCGGACTGTGCACTTCGGTGATGTGGGCAAGCATATTCAACCTCGCCACCGAGGGACTTGGCAAGTACACGGCCATGGCGTCGGGCATATTCATGATGATGGTGGTAGGCGGCGGCGTGCTTCCGCTCGTGCAGAACTTCATCGCCGATAAGGCCGGCTACATGGTGTCATACATCGTTCCGCTCATAGCTTTGGCTTACCTGTTCATATATGCCGTATGGGGCAGCAAGAATGTGAACAAGGACATACCTGTTGACTGACAATAGGAGAGGGCGCATGGCGCGTCTTGCGCCATGCCCTTATCCTTTGCATGTTTACCCCTTGGGCTTTTGTCTCATATCAGGCAGGCCCAAGGGGCTTTCTGTTTCAGTGGCGGTCTGTTTTTTCCGGCTTTGCAATATGCCGTCTTTTATCTTCCAAAAGACGGCCTTTTAGCGTGCAAAAGGTGGCCTTTTGGAAGGTAAAAGATGACCTTTTGCAATTCCGCCGGAAACAGGGTGGATGGCGGTTGATTTTAATGTGATTATTGTTTCGATATTACCCTGTTGCCGTTTTGTCCATGCGCAGTGTTAATATTGTATATAAATTGCTAAAATTTACCCCCCCCAGACCGAAAAAATCCGTATATTTGTATCGATAAATATAAAGTTTGGCGATAAAATAAGTCTGATATGAAAAAATATCTTGTGCCATTTGTTGCGTTGGTAGTTTTCGTTGTGGCAGGTTGTAGCGCTGATGATGACGAAAAAGGAGACACCGTTAAGGTTATTTCAATGTCTGTCTCGGAAAAGACAGGCATAACTTATGACCTTTTCGACACCAATGCAGAGTATCCCATTGAGTGCATGCTGGTGAAGGAAGAGGGCGGAAACGGGCAGTGGCAAAATCTGATGTTCGGAGCAATCGAAGGCTTTACGTATGAAAAGGGGCATGCTTATGAGCTGAAAGTAAGGAAAACCATCCTTGCCAATCCGCCTGCCGACGGCTCGAATTGCAGGTATAAGCTGATAGAGATACTTGAAGACCGCACCGTTACGGAGCCGGAAATACCAGAAGAACCCATTGTGAACAGCGAGGAGGACATAGAGTATTATGACCTGTGTCCGTATGGGAAATATGCCATTGAGCCTGAAATAAAGGTGAACAGTGACGGCGGTGTGCTCGTGTCTGGCGGACTTACGGCATATCTGCAGTATGAACACAAGCGCATTTACCTTGAGACTGTCCTTCCGAAGGACGACCCTGACTGGATAAAGTTCAACAAAGTACCGTACATGGCGTATTATGCCTACGTAATATCGCCGCTTACCGACACGATAAGGCTTGTGTCCGCTTCAGGCGGCGGCCCTATGCTGAAAGACGTCATACCGCAAGACGAATTCGCCCGGGTAAGGGAACTCCTGGCCGAAGGCGAGGAGCTGAAGTATTCGCTGATACTTGCCAACATTTATAAATACGGTTTGCAGAAATTGGAATTTACCGTTTGCCGTGGCAGTGGTTTTTAATGCCCGCGCAAATAAAAAACGCTGAAAAGTTTTGCCGTTACATATTAAAGCACTATCTTTGCGGACGTACTCAAAAGGTGGTGCCCGGCGGAGTTGTGTCCGTCTGTGGCTGAGATGATACACATTGCACCAGTACGGATAATGCCGACGCTGGGAGTTTTGACGACATTCATTCTTTTAAACCGCATAAGGGCAGCACGTCCGTGCATTCCGCCTTTCACAGTACATGTTTACGGTTATAAGGTTTTTAGGTTATAAGGTTTTACGGTTTGTCCGCACAGCTTTAGACCTTACAAGACCTTGAAAGCTGTACGACCGGATGGCCGTATAACCCTAAAACCGTACAACCTCAAAACCCAATAACCGCACAACCGTATAACCTGATAACCGTACAACCGCATAACCGTAAAACCTAAAAAAC
This sequence comes from uncultured Prevotella sp., assembly GCA_900554545.1. GTDB lineage: Bacteria > Bacteroidota > Bacteroidia > Bacteroidales > Bacteroidaceae > Prevotella. Next base: position 5,847 of record USHW01000023.1, read on the forward strand.
GCATCAACCGATGAAAAGATACGTAACGGCTTTGACTATCGCAGGCTCCGACCCGTCTGGCGGGGCGGGGCTTCAGGCCGACTTGAAGACCTTTTCGGCTTTGGGTGTGTATGGCGCGACGGCTATAACAGCCGTCACCGTGCAGAACACCGCGGGAGTGAAATACGTCCATGCATTGCCGCCGCAGGTGGTTTACGATCAGATAACCACTGTGATGGAAGACATTGATGTGGACGCGGCGAAAATCGGAATGGTTAACGATGCCGCCACGCTTGATGCCATAGTGCGTGCCCTGACGGTGCAAAGGCCGAAGTTCCTGGTGGTAGACCCCGTGATGGTTTCAACGAGCGGATGCGCTCTTATGCAGCCTGACGCACTGGCTATAATGAAAGAACGGCTGCTGCCAATGGCCGATTTGGTTACTCCAAACCTGCCCGAGGCTTGGACGCTGGCCGGTAACGACAGTTCGGTAGATGCTGCCGCGCAAGCCATATTGGGGCTTGGCGTAAAGACGCTGCTCATAAAGGGCGGCCATGCCGAAGGCAAGATAAAGACCGACTACCTGTATATATATAAAGGTGGAAGCATCAGTCGCACGGAGTTTTCAGCCGAAACGGTAGACACGGAGAACACTCACGGCACTGGATGCACCCTGTCTGCCGCCATTGCGGCTTACCATGCGCGTGGCTGCGGCATGGAAGAGGCCGTGAGGCAGGCCAAGGCTTACCTTACAAAAGCCCTCGTAGCAGGTGCCGGTGTCACTGCATGGCACGGCCACGGGCCGGTCAACCATTTGTCAGACCCTTGCAAAATGATTGTAAAAGATGAAGCATAGGTTGCAGTTCATAACGCATTTCACTGAGCGTTATACTTATTTCGACTCGGCGATGATTGCTCTTGAGGGCGGCTGCCGGTGGATTCAGCTTCGCATGAAAGATGCCGGTGAGGCTGAGATTGAGCGTGTGGCGCGGCAGATTTTGCCTGAATGCAGGCGCAGGGAGGCCGTGTTTGTCATCGATGACCACGTTGAACTGGCTCTCCGTGTGGGTGCCGACGGCGTGCATCTCGGCAAGAACGACATGCCCGTAGACGAGGCGCGGCGCTTGGCTGGTGACGGTTTCATCATCGGCGGCACGGCGAATACGTTTGAAGACGTGCAAAGGCTCGCCACGCAGGGTGCCGACTACATAGGCTGCGGTCCGTTCCGCTTTACCACGACGAAGAAAAACCTTGCCCCGATGCTCGGCATCGAGGGCTACAAGGACATTCTTTCACGGATGAAAGAGCATGGCATAACGCTTCCTCTTGTCGCCATCGGCGGCATAACAGGCGGCGACATACCGCAGCTTATGGCCGCAGGCGTGTCGGGTATAGCCCTCAGCGGCAGCGTGTTGCGTGCCGAGCGGCCTGTTGAAGAAATGAAGAAAGTAGTAAACGAATTAAGAATTAAAAACATTTCTTATGGAGAATGACATAAAAATAACTTACCCAGGGTCGGAGAAGGTCTACATGAACGGCCGCCTTTTTCCTGACATCCGTGTCGGAATGCGTGTGGTTCACCAGATGCCGACAGTAACTGTTGAGAACGGAAAGAGGGTTGAACGCTCCAATCCCGACGTCTATGTTTACGACACTTCAGGGCCTTACAGCGACCCGAATGTCGCAATCGACGTAAAGAAAGGTCTGCCGCGGCTGCGCGAACCGTGGATTTTGAAACGTGGCGGAGTCGAGCGTTTGCCGGAGATTTCGTCAGAATATGGCCGCATGAGGCGCGACGACCGCTCGCTCGACCATCTGCGTTTTGAGCATATCACATTGCCTTTGAGGGCGAAGAAAGGCAGCCAAGTCAGCCAGATGTACTACGCAAAGCAGGGCATTGTCACGCCCGAGATGGAGTATGTTGCCATCCGCGAGAACATGAACTGCGCCGAACTGGGCATCGAAACGCACATAACCCCTGAGTTTGTACGCGACGAAGTGGCTGCCGGACGTGCCGTAATACCTGCCAACATCAACCATCCCGAGGCCGAACCGATGATTATCGGGCGCAATTTCCTCGTCAAAATCAACACGAATATTGGCAACTCGGCCACTACTTCGGGCATTGACGAGGAGGTAGAGAAGGCCGTCTGGAGCTGCAAATGGGGCGGAGATACGCTTATGGACTTGTCAACGGGCGACAATATCCACGAAACCCGCGAGTGGATTATCCGCAACTGCCCCGTTCCTGTGGGCACAGTGCCTATGTATCAGGCCATGGAGAAGGTCAAGGGAAAGGCCGAAGACCTTACCTGGGAACTGTTCCGCGACACGTTGATAGAGCAGTGCGAGCAGGGTGTTGACTACTTCACAATCCATTGCGGCATACGTCTTCAGAACATACATTTGGCCGACAACCGCATGACCGGCATGGTTAGCCGCGGCGGAAGCATAATATCAAAGTGGTGTCAGATGCACCAGAAAGAGAGCTTCCTTTACGAACACTTCGACGACATTTGCGACATCTGCGCGCAATATGACGTCGCCCTGTCGCTCGGTGACGGTCTGCGCCCCGGCAGTGTGTATGATGCCAACGACCGTGCGCAGTTCGCCGAGCTTGACACTATGGGCGAACTCGTTGAGCGTGCGTGGGCAAAGAACGTGCAGGCGTTCATCGAAGGTCCCGGACATGTGCCCATGCACAAGATTCCGGAGAACATGCAGAGGCAGATAGAGAAGTGCCACAACGCGCCGTTCTACACCCTCGGGCCGCTCGTTACCGACATTGCGCCGGGCTACGACCACATCACCAGCGCCATCGGAGCAGCCCAGATAGGATGGCTCGGCACGGCGATGCTGTGTTATGTTACGCCGAAAGAACACCTTGCTTTGCCCGACCGCGACGATGTCCGCGTAGGAGTTGTGACATACAAGCTGGCCGCCCATGCCGCCGACCTTGCCAAGCAGCATCCCGGAGCGATGGTTCGTGACAATGTGTTGAGCAAGGCTCGCTACGAGTTCCGCTGGAAAGACCAGTTCAACTTGAGCCTTGACCCGGAGCGTGCGTTGGAGTATTACAAGACGGCCAACCACGTAGGAGGCAAGTATTGCACCATGTGCGGCCCCAACTTCTGCGCAATGCGCATAAGCCAGACCATCAAGGAAGGGGAGTGTGATGTTTAATCATGGAAGTTAAAGAATTTAGAGAAGTTATGGAAGTTATAGCCAAATGCCTTGAAGGCTTATGCAACGCCGGGTAATGGCTTTAACTTCCAAGCCACGCAGTGGGTGATAACTTCTTTAACTCCTATAAATTTTAACATAAACCGATTAAAAACAAATAACAGAAAATGATTGAAAAGAAAGTTTCACAGGGTATCATCAGTACCTATTTCGAGAAGTTGGAAAGAAATCTCGACCTCGATGTCGCCATCGTTGGCGGCGGCCCGTCGGGCATTGTAGCGGCTTATTATCTTGCAAAGGCCGGCCTTAAGGTGGCGCAGTTTGACCGCAAGCTGTCTCCCGGCGGCGGAATGTGGGGCGGCGCGATGATGTTCAACCAGATTGTTGTTCAGGAAGAAGCCATCAACATAGTAAAAGATTTCGACATAAACTATAAGCCTTACGGTGACGGACTTTACGTTATGGACTCCGTAGAGAGCACGTCGGCACTGCTTTACAAGGCCGTTCACGCCGGAGCGACCATCTTCAACTGCTATTCAGTTGAGGACGTGGTGTTCAAGAACAACATTGTAAGCGGCGTTGTGGTTAACTGGACTCCAGTGCTTCGCGAGGGTCTGCACGTTGACCCGTTGAATATCATGGCGAAATGCGTAATCGACGGCACAGGCCACGACAGCGAAATGTGCAAGACTGTGGCGCGTAAGAACGGCATACGCCTGGCTACCGACACCGGCGACGTTATCGGAGAGCGTTCTCTCGATGTTGTTTCAGGCGAGGAAGAGGTTGTCAACGGCACTAAGGAAATATATCCCGGACTGTACGTCTGCGGCATGGCTGCGTCAGCGGTTAGCGGCACTCCGCGCATGGGACCCATCTTCGGAGGCATGCTTATGTCAGGAAAGAAGGTGGCAGAGCTGATTATTGAGAGGCTTAAATAATGACTTCGTGAAGTTAAAGAATTTAGAGAAGTTATAGAAGTTAAAGCCAAAAGCCTTGCAGGCTACAATCCTTCAATGGTAATGGCTTTAACTTCTATGCCCACGTAGTGGGCGATAACTTCTCTAAATTCTTTAATTCTTAATAAAGAAATATGCTTTGGCTTGTAATAACTTCCCCCGTTTTTTTTGACGGCGAGGCGCAGTTCCTTCACCGTTTGTTCGCCCACGGCGTTGACATTGTTCATCTGCGCAAGCCCGGAGCGACAGCGGAAGACTGCGCAAGGCTGCTCGACGGACTGTCGGCTGACGACCGCCGACGCATCGTAATACACGATTTCTTTGAGCTTGCACAGCCTTACGGCCTGCGCGGCATACACCTTAACGCGCGCCGCAGCACTGTTCCTGACGGTTGGCAGGGGCACGTCAGCCGTTCGTGCCACTCTCTGGAGGAAGTCAGGCGGTATAAAGACGCTTGCAGTTACGTGTTCCTAAGCCCGATATTCGACAGCGTTTCAAAGCAAGGTTACGCCTCCGCCTTTACGGATAATGCTTTGAAACAAGCGTCACGCGACGGCATTATTGACAATAAAGTTGTGGCCCTCGGTGGCGTAACTCCCGACAAAATCAATTATTTACGACAACTGAACTTCGGCGGAGCGGCCATGCTCGGCTGTGTGAACAACCTTTCAACGTTGTCTGAAAGGGAGCAAACGGAAGCGTTGGAAAGCATCAAAAGTGTGTTTGCCGTGCTTTGACGGCTTTATTGTTGCTCGGGCATTGTTCTTTCCCCGTTGTCTATTTTCTTTATCACCCTGCACGGATTGCCCACGGCCACGCAGTTGTCGGGCACCGAACGGGTGACCACGCTGCCTGCGCCGATGACGCTGTTGCGTCCGATTGTCACCCCGGGCAGCACTACTACGCCGCCTCCGAGCCATGCTCCGTCGCATATTTTCACGGGCTTTGCGTATGTAAGGCAGAACTCGTAGCCGTCTTCGCCGTCGTCGGGAAGTATCCTTTCGGCATACTTCGTTGAGTGTGTGGCGGTGTATATCTGCACGTTAGAGGCTATGAGCACATCGTTGCCAATCTCGATGATGTTGTTGTCAACGAATGTGCAGTTCATGTTTATGATTACGCGGTCGCCTATGAAGATGTTGCGGCCGTATTCGCAGTGGAAGTCTATGTCCAAATGCACGCGCCGTCCCACGCTTCCGAAGAGCTGTTGCATAATGCTCCGTTTCCTCTCCGTGTCCGTATAGTCGGTGTTGTTAAGCTCGCGCGTCAGGCGTTTGGCCCTTGCTGTTATTTCCACAAGTTCCCTGTCGCCGCCGCGGAACGGTTCTCCGGCCAGGCATTTTTCAAGTTCTGTCTTCATATTCGGGTGTTTTTGCTGTTGCAAAAATAGGAATTTATAAGTCTAATAGGGCTTATATAATGTTGATTTATGTTAATTTTCGGGGGGGGTAAAAAGCAGATTGGTGTTTGTTTAGTCATGTTTTTACGTGGTATTTTCATACTTTTGCATGGCCAGATGGTGGCTGTCTGTGCGATGGATTATGGCTATAGTGTAAGCCGTTGATAATCAGCGGCTTGGCAAAAGGCCATGAATTGCATTGCAAAAGGTGACCTTTTAGCGTGTAAAAGACGGCCTTTTTGAAGGCAAAAGGTGGCATATTGAATTGAGAGTTGATAATTGAAAATTGATAATTATGATTTGTCTTGCCGGCTGACAGCCTTAAAGGTAATCATAATTCTCCATTATCCATTATAAATTCTCAATTAAAATGTCTGCTCTTTTCAGTCCTCCCGAAGGGAGGGAGCTTGATTACCATTGTTTGCTTGATGGTATTAGGTTTTTTAATTAACTACAATCGAGGCACTCGGTAACTGTCATGCCGCACGCCGATGCGGCATCCAGAAAAGACAAAGAATGATAAATGGCGTTGGTTGTATGCACTGGATGCCGCATCGGAGTGCGGCATGACAATTACCGACAGCTTGGCTGACAGTAGTGTGTTTGCATTGTTGCTTTTCTAAAATAATTCAACCAAACTGCGGATAAACAGTATTTCGGGAAGCAGCTGGTGGCATGCCGTAATGCAGACGACTGTCTAATTATTTGTCACCGTTGTCTAATTATTGGACATTAAGGTAAAGACGATGAAACGGCGAACTGCCTGACAATCAGTAAGTTGGCTGTGCTGGCACGGCAGTTGCAATAATATCAGTGTAAAAAACTGCCTCAATGCTGTAACAATTTTACAGGAAACTACGTCTAAAAGAAAGTAAGTAAAAAGTAAAAACTACAGGATGAAAACTAAAAAAAGATTATCCGCCTTGTGCTGCTGCGCCTTTCTGGCGCAGGCGGTGGCGGCCCAGACGGTGACAGGACGCGTCGTTGACGAGGGCGGCCAGCCCCTGCCTTACACCAATGTGGTGGCGCTCTCGCTGCCCGATTCGGCCTTCGTCGCCGGCGTTATGACGCTCGACGACGGCACGTTTACCCTCGACACCAAGGGTGCAGGCCGCCTTTTGCGCTTCTCTTCGCTCGGTTACAAGACGCTATTTGCCGACAGGAAAGAAGACATGGGCACGGTCAGGCTTGCCGCCGTGGCGCAGGTGCTGGGCGAAGTGGTGGTGAAAAGCGACCTTCCCAAGACGCGCCTGAAGGGCGAGGGAATGGTGACGGGCGTGAGCGGAACCATACTTGAGCACTCCGGAACAATAGAGCGACTGCTCGACCGCATACCTAACGTATCTGCAAGACAGGGCAAAATAGAGGTGTTCGGGCGGGGAACGCCAGAGCTTTACATCAACGGCCGCAAGGTGAGGGACAACTCGGAGCTTGACCGTTTGAGCGCGGACAACATAAAAGATGTGGAGGTTATCACCAATCCCGGTGCTCGTTATGACGCCAGCGTTACGTCGGTCATACGCATCACGACGAAAAAGGCTGTGGGCGAAGGCTTCAGCTTGGACAACCGTTTGTTTGGAGAAATCAACGATTACGGCTACCTCGTGGGCGAAGACAACCTCAACATGAACTACCGCACTGGCGGACTTGACATCGGAACGACGCTCCGCGCATCGAAATGGGCCAGTCCCGACCCGAAGACCATAGAGCAAGTCACCCACTTGGAAGACACCTGGCGGCAGCGCAGCGAGATTGACCAGGTGTATAAGAGCGAGAACCTGTATGCGCGCCTGGCCGTAAGCTACATGTTCAACGAAAACCATTCCATAGGCATAAGTGCCAGCTACCGCCGCACGCCATGGGACAAGCCGAGCGGCTACATGGAGTCAACGTTCACGCAGAACGGCACGCTGACTGAGCAGCTTCGCAGCGACTACACAGCCTCCGAGCAGGCCACTACGCTCCAGGGCAACGCCTATTACACGGGCAAGATAGGTCAATGGGGCATCGACTTCAACACCGACTGGATGTACACGAAGTCAAACTCGACGATGAACACCGTCGAGGACTACACCGAAGTGGGGCAGGAAACCGAGCATAACGACGTTACAACCAACAACAGTCCGCGTAGCAACCTCATCGCTTCGAAGCTTGTCTTTACCGCACCGCTCTTCGGCGGCAGCCTGTCTTTCGGCGGCGAATACTCTTATTCAACGCGAAAGTCGGTCTATACCGTACTGCCCAAGGGCATTATCGACGATGACCGCAGCCGCACGGAGGAAGGTCTGGCCACGGCGTTCGTAGAGTATGCGCGGCAGTTTGGCCCAGTCAGCGCCCAGCTCGGACTGCGTTACGAGGACGTAAATTTCGACTATTACGAGGACGGCAAGCGCATAGCGGAGCAGAGCAAGGCGTATGGCGACTGGTTCCCGTCGGTCGCACTCTCGGCAATGTTCGGCAAAGTGGGTCTTCAGCTCGGTTATTCCGCCGACATACGCCGTCCCAGTTACAACCAGCTTCGCAGCAACATAAACTATGACAACCGCTATACCTATGAGGGCGGAAACCCCTTCCTTGTGTCCACGAAGAGCCATAACGTGAACTTTGCGGCCTCGTATAAGTGGCTGATGTTCAGCGCGGGATACTCTCATATCATTGACCCCATCATAGAACACAGCGAGACTTACAACGACGACCCTGCCGTAGCGTTGTTCCGTCAGGTAAACGGCGAGGCTTACGACAAGGTGTACGCCTCGCTCAACCTGCGTCCTACAATAGGCATCTGGCAGCCGGCTGTCATGCTCGGAGTGCAGAAACAGTGGTTCAACATGGCCGTTCACGGCCACAATCCGCTTGACAATCCGATGGCGACGTTCCGCTTCAACAACACGTTTGACGTAAAGCTGTTCGAGATTTCGCTGAACATGAGCTGCAATACGACCGGCGCCGACGAGAACAACTACCTGCGCAAGCCGTCGTTCCGCGCCGACTTGTCGCTCTATAAGTCGTTCCTGAAGGACAAACTGACGCTCTCGTTCTACGTCGCCGACCTGTTCAAGACCGACAAGAGCAGTGTAGTTACGTACTACGGAACGATGCGCGAGTCGATATACGAGCCGAAAGCGATGCGCAACATCAACCTTACCGTGCGCTATAAGTTCAACGTTGGCCGCAGCAAATACAAGGGAACGGGTGCCGGAGCAGGGCAGAAGAACCGCTTGTAAAGTGAAAAATAAACAATGAATAATGAGAAAATGAACAATGAATAATGAACAATCACAGTTTTTTTTAGTGTAAACAGGCTTTTGATTTTTCATTATTCATTGTTCATTTTTCATTATTTTATTATCTTTGCAGAAAGCAAACGCATTTTGATTATGGACAACCCGTTTTCTTGTCAGTATGCCATAAGGCAGGAGGAAGTAGGCGACCGCGAGGCCGTTGAGCGTGTCGTGGAGCTTGCTTTCAGGCAAGTTGCCGAGAGTGACCACACCGAACACGAGCTTGTAGGCCGTCTGCGGCAGTCCCGTTCGTTTGTTCCGCAGCTGTCGCTTGTGGCTGTTGACGGTGCAGGCGGCGTTATAGGGCATGTCCTTATGACAGAAGTCAGCATTGTTTCTGTCGGCTGTCGGCATGTGTCTCTTGCCCTTGCGCCGGTCAGTGTGCTGCCGGAGTGGCAGCGGAAGGGCGTAGGCACGGCGTTGATACGCGAGGTTCACAGCCGCGCTTCGCGGCTTGGCTACGGTTCGGCGGTGGTTCTCGGTCACAAGGATTATTATCCCCGGTTCGGCTACCGGCCTGCAAGCGGCTTCGGAATAAGCTTCCCTTTCGATGCTCCCGACGACTGTTGCATGGCCGTAGAGCTGCTACCCGGTGGCTTGGACGGTGTTCATGGCGTAGTGGAGTATGACAAGGCGTTCACCGAAACGTAGCGAAATGTTGGCATATTGTTACCAGTACGGCGTGTGAAAATCGTTTGAAATACAGTGCTTTTTCTTAATTCTTAACCCTTAATTCTTAATTATTCACTATCCTTGCAAGTAAGGATTGTATTATGAGAAGCAACAATGATAATATCGACAGGCAAAGTCTTGCAAAGGCGAAAGCCTTGTTTGAGACTGTTGAAATCAACAGTATTGAGGTAGGAACGACTGCCGGTTTGTGCCGGATACACCACTGTCTGTTTGGCGGTTTGTATGATTTTGCCGGCAAAATACGCACTTTGAATATCGCCAAAGGCGGCTTCCGCTTTGCCAACTGCATGTTTTTGGATGCCATATTGCCCATTATCGACAAGATGCCGGAACGCACTTTTGAGGACATTGTGGCAAAATATGTCGAGATGAACATCGCCCATCCGTTTATGGAAGGTAACGGACGGGCCACGCGGATATGGCTTGACATGATGCTGAAACGCAGCCTTGGCATGGTGGTTGATTGGCAAAATGTGGACAAAGAGCTTTACCTTCAGGCCATGGAACGCAGTCCGATAAACGACCTTGAGTTGCGTGTGCTGTTGCAACCGGCCTTGACCGACCGTGTTGACGACCGTGAGATAATCTTTAAAGGCATAGAACAGTCTTATTATTATGAAGGCTATCGGGCTGACGAAGATTAGGTTTGTGCCTGCAAACGGCGGTGGTTTACAGCCGGAAAGGCATTTGGCTTTAACTTCTATAACTTCTTTAACTCCTATAACTTCCTGAAAATTATCCATGAAAATACAATCAAAGCTTGGCAACGAGGCGCTTTTGCAGCGCGAGAAAACGGCCTTTGTGTGCTCCCGGAAAACGCCTGACGGACTGGAATACCTCGTTGGCAAGTGGCTGCTCGGCCTTTCGCCGGAGCGCGACTGCGTGATGTGCGGCAACCAGTCGCCCATGGAACGCGCAGTGTTCACTACGCTTTTGCAGCGCGGAATACCCACAATACTCTGCCTGGCGGAGGCTATGCCCACGCTTTTCGGTGACGATGTGCGCACCGCATTGAGTGAAGGCAGCCTGCTTATTGTTACCCATTGCGATGCGAGCGTACACAATGTGACGGCCCGTTCGGCGTTCGACAGGAACGTGCTGATGCTTTCTTTGGCGCAGAAAACGGTCGTAGGATGCTGCACCAAGGGCGGAAAACTTGAGCGTGCGCTGGCCGGTTTCGACAACGTTGAGTATCTTGACAACGGTCAGCCGTGGCTGAATGCGCAGGAGGAGAGTGCAACCGGGCCTGTAAAAACCGAGCCGGAGCGCGGTAAGTCAACACGATGGAGCAGGGCGTTGAGGCTGAAACGCGGCACAATTTACATGGATTTTATTGACAGTGGGGCGGAAACCTACCTGAAAATAACGCACAGCGTGCAGGCCGCAGGGGGCGGATATGACCGCGAAAAGCTGTTTTTCAGCCGTAAGGAGCTTGCCGGATTTATTTCAGCCTTACGCTTTTTGGACGGCAAACTGCGTTCGGGAGAGCCTGTGCCACAAGGACTTACGGTGGCATCGCTGAGCGGCGACGTGACTTTTGACGCTTCGCCATGCGACGGCGGCTTGCTGCTGGCCGTCACGCAGACAAAGGAATACGGCGCAGGACAGCTGCGCGTGCAGACCGTCAGGCTGCTTTCCGCAGAGTTGCCGCAGCTTATTGAGGGCGCGGAAGAGGCTTTGAAGATGTGGTAAAAGGCATGTATATACGGCCCGGAAACCGTTTCTAAATATCCAGACCCTCACATCCAAACTTCCCGAAACTCGCCCCAACCCTCCCGAAGGAAGGGAGTTTGATATGCTTTACAGGGCTTATTTTCTGTTAATTTAAGGTAAAGCACGGTTAAAAACGCCATTGTTTGCGGCAATGGCGTTATTTTTGTATCGCTTAATATAGCGTGTAACGGCAAATGGCGGCATGTTCCTTGTCAACTTGTCCCTCGTGACTTGTCTGCTTGTCTCTCATGGCTCGTCAGCCCGTTACTTGCCAACTCGTAACTAAAAAAATATATGTCAGCAGGAAAATGGATAGGCGGCATACTCGGTTTCATGTCGGGTGGCGCATTGGGAGCACTGGCCGGAGTGGCCTTGGGAGCATTGTTTGATTACGGACTGAAGGCCGTCAACACTGGCGAAGACCGCCGCACAAGCGGCTTTATGGGCGGAGACGATGCCTGGGAGCAGGCCCGGCAGCGGCAGTATTACGAAGGGCAGCGCAACAGTTTCCTGTTCTCGCTGCTCGTCTTGGCGTCATATATCATCAGGGCCGACGGCAAGGTGATGCACTCGGAGATGGAGTTTGTGCGCCGTTTCCTGCGCATGAACTTCGGCGAAGAGGCCGTAGAGCAGGGCAACGGCATACTTCTGCGCCTCTTCGACGAGCAGAAACGCATGGACGCGAGCCGTCCCGGAGCGTTCAGGGAGACGATAAGGCAGAGCTGCGCGCAAATCGCAGCCAACCTTGATTATTCGCAGCGGCTGCAGCTGCTGAACTTTCTCGTGATGCTTGCGCAGGCCGACGGCAGTGTGCCCGGCAGCGAAGTGGCCGCGCTTAGGGACGTGGCGCGCGGCATGGGCATGGCCGACAGCGACCTCGACTCTATGCTGAAGCTCTCCGGCGGTACACTCGACGATGCCTACGCCGTGCTCGGCGTGTCGCCTGACGCCACCGACGACGAGGTGCGCCGCGCCTACCGCAAGCTCGCCTTGCAGCATCATCCCGACCGTGTGGCCGCCCTCGGCGACGACATACGCCGCGCGGCGGAAAAGAAATTTCAGGAAATCAATGAGGCCAAGGAGCGCATCTATAAGGCGCGCGGCATGTAGTTGCAGGCCAATGTGCATGCTCCGCCGTTTCGCCCGGTGGGCAGTTAAAATACGAAAGGCGGCAAATTGCAATGCAATTTGCCGCCTTTTATCTTGCAAAAGGTCATCTTTCAGCATGTAAAAGGCCACCTTTTGCAAAGTGAAAGGCCGTGCATGTTTAATACGTTGATTATCAATGAGTTATATTGTTGATGCAAAATGCTTTACCATCGTACTTATATGATGCTTTTATAAAGTGTAAGATAAATTCTTGTATTTATGTGATTTTTCGTGTATTTGCACCGGCTCGGTTAGCCCGTCATGGGCTTGCGGGTTATGTTTACTGGTAAAGGACGTTGTCTTCTGCGGTCGAGTCTCGCAAATTGGACTATGTACAAGAAGATGCGGCACCGTGAGCGTCCACGTTTGGTGTATTATGCCTTCTTCCATCTTGATGGCGGAAGGATGAAGTATAATATCTCGCGCGCTGCGACTTCAATGGCGAAGGGGTGATTGATTACCGTTTTATTTACGGTATGATAGACTCTGATGAGCATGACTGATGCTGTATTGCGGCTTGGCGTAACATGCAAGCCGCATTTCTTTTTTGTGCGAAATTGAGTTTTTATGTTAATATTAAGCTTTGCTCCGGGGCGGCATCCGGGGATAAATCAAAGCCCCGGCTTGTGAGAGTCGGGGCTTTGCGATGTTTGCTTTCGGGCTGTGGTGGCTTATTCCTTGTTGCTTTTCTTGAACCAGTTGATGATGTGTTCGGTCGTCAACATTATGATAAAGCAGCAGATTGCGGTGTCTTTCGACATTACGTCGAGCCTGTAAAGGGCGTAACATATTGCCCCGTAGACGGGCATCAGCAGGATGGTTGCAATAATAAGTGCCTTTGTTTCTTTCTTCATGGCTTATAGCTCGTTGTAGTTGGGGATGTCGTTCAGGAAGGTGTACGTGTGGTTTTCGTAGTCCATCCGGCAGCAGTAGTGCTGCAAGCCGTTGCTAACAATGAGGTAATCTACGTGCATAAGCATGTTGTAGGCCGTTATCTGGTCGAACACTTTTTGCGAGAGCGCCACCGTAGGAGCCTTGTATTCGATGAGCATCACGGGCTGCGCCGCCGTGTTGTACAGCACACTGTCGCACCGCAGGCGCTTGTCGCCGATGCGAAGCTCCACCTCGTTGGCAAGGAGTGACGGCGGATAGCCCTTGTGTCCGGTGAGGAAGTGGACGAAATGCTGGCGCACCCATTCCTCCGGCGTAAGACTTACGTACCGCCGCCGCAGCGTGTCGAGTATGAAAGGCTTGCCCTGTTGCCGGGTTATTTTTATTTCGTATTGTGGTAGGTTTAATCGGTACATTTTATTAAATTTGCATTCTGAAAGCGCGTTTACCGTCGGCAAAGTTATTCAATAATACCGAAAAAACTTTGTTTTTGCTTGGTTTTTGCCGTCGGCGCGTGCTTAAACAGCATTGTTATGGCAGAAAAGAAGATTGCTACTTACGACAGCATAATGCGCGACTTGCGTGAAGGCAGGTATGCTCCGGTGTACATCCTGATGGGCGAGGAGTCTTATTATATAGACAAAATATCGTCGTTCATCGAGGACAACGCCCTCAAGCCGGAAGAGCGCGACTTCAACCAGTCGGTTGTTTTCGGCTCCGACGTGCAGGCAAACCAGATTGTCGACATGGCGCGCCGTTACCCGATGATGGCCGAAAGGCAGGTTGTCATCGTGAAAGAGGCGCAGAACATAAAGAACTGGGAACGCCTGGAGCACTACGTGGAGAAGCCGATGCAGACCACTGTGCTCGTAATCTGTCACAAGAACGGCGCCATTGACGGACGCAAGAAGATACTTGCAAAGGCGGCGGCCGTGGGCGTTGTATTTGAAAGCAAGAAGAAACGTGAGTATGAGTTGCCTGCATTCATCGAGAGTTACCTGAAGGTTAACGGACGGGCGACCATCGACAACAAGGCCGCACAGATGATAGCAGACCATATCGGCTCAGACCTTAGCCGGCTGACGGGCGAACTTGACAAGCTTATCCTTTCGATGACGGACAACGACCGGCGCGTAACGCCTGAAGTGGTGGAGGCGAGGATAGGGGTGAGCAAGGACTTCAACGCATTTGAACTGCGCTCGGCCATCGTGAACCGTGACGTCGCCAAGGCAAACAGAATACTCTATTACTTCAACGGCAATCCGAAAGCCGGCAACGCATACATGCTCGTGCCGATGCTGTTCTCTTATTTCCAGAATCTTCTCATCGCATATTATGCCCCACGGCCTTACACCGACGACGGTGTTGCACGCTGGCTCGAGCTGCGCGGAGGGTGGGCGGCCAAGGACTATATCACCGGCATGAGAAACTACTCCGGCGTGAAGGTGATGCAGATTATATCGAGAATCAGGGAGACGGATGCCAAAAGCAAGGGCTTGGACAACCCGAATACGCCGGTAGGAGAGCTGTTAAGAGAGCTTATTTTTTTCATTTTACACTGAAAAGAGACCCAAAAACGGTCTCTTTTTTTCTATTTTGTTGGTTTTACTGTACATAAAAAATAAGGGTAAAATCGTTAAAAATCAGGCACTTTTATGATTTTTGACGCTCTGAGAATCGCGTATTTTCAAGCAACTTTACCACTGTTTCGGAATATCGGAAAAAACGTAAATTTTGCCCTAAAAACGGCCTGCAAATTTAGCGTTAGCATTTATTAATATATAAATATCTAAACTTTAGAAAATTAAATCATTACGCATTATATAAAGATTTAATATTTTGAAACTGCAAATTTACAATTTCGCAAACGTTGTTTTATTGTAAAATGTAAATTTATATATCAAAAATTATAGATAAATAAATTGCAAGGAATATTCATGCAGCGTATATTTTAATAGTTAACTTGTTGGTTTCCAGCGTATAAAGTCCTTATTATGAAGTAATGACTTCCGTTTATCGCGCCTACGGCTTGGATTTTATTGCATAAACGCCCATATTCATTGATTTCTCGTTAAATAACGCCTGTTTAATGAGATACTTACGTAAAAACGCTGTATTTTGGCTTTATATGCAATTTACAAGTCGTAATTTACATTTGTATTTGTAAATGTATAAATCTTAATTTCACACCATTTAGTTTTATAAACATAAATACTTAAATCTAAAATTTACTTTTTATAATTTCCTTTAGATTTGTTGTGTATATGAAATTTTTGATTTACCTTTGTAAAATCTTAGAAAAAACGTGATTTTAGAGGTGAACACACGATTATGACTGAAATGAAAGACAGGATAAGGCTGATAATGGAAGCCCAGCACATGAGCCAACAGACGTTTGCCAACTTTATCGGAATCAATGCCGCATCGCTTAGCAGCATCTTCAACGACCGTACCCGTCCTACCCTCAATACGGTTGAGGCCATAAAGAGCAAGATACCCAACCTGAATACCGACTGGCTGATGTTCGGCCACGGTCAGATGTTCAATGACGCGAAGGGCGACGGCGGTGATACGGGTAATGATGGCGGACAGGCGGACGGTGTGCCGCCTATCCATAGCGAGGGACGCATGCCCGACTTGTTCGGCGGTGGCGGCGAGTCCGGCGTACAGCAGCCGCAGCAGCGCGGTTATGCCCCTACCGTGAAGCCGGAAATACGTATTGTGGAGCGTCCGCAGCGGCAGATTGCCGAGATACGGGTGTTCTTCGACGATGGTACTTATGAGAGCTTTGTGCCCAGGAAATGACCGGCGGCATGACGACCGCTTTTTTACGGTTTTGCAAAAGGCCACCTTTTACAGTCTAAAAGGTGGCCTTTTAGCGTGTAATTGACGGCCTTTTGCAAGGTAAAAGGTGGCCTTTTGCAATGGCACGGGAGCGGAGGCAGTTTGCAACAAGGCATCGGACGGCACTGGTACAGGCAGTTAATGTTCTGCATGTCAGCGTGTTATGGCATGAAATGACTGGCCGGACAGGCTTTTATAAACCTTGATTTTATTGGCGGAAATATGCCTTGCGGCATGCGTTTTGCCTGCCGGTAACGCTTAATGTCCGCCTTTTTTAGCTGTTTAGCCGCTTATCCTTTGGATTGCGCGTTCATATTTTGTACTTTTGCAGCAGGAAACGCACGTTTACATTAATATTAAAGAAAAACAGATACAGCATGAAGAAATACGTTTCTGACCTGCGTGTGGTGTCGGTAGAACATATCAACGAAAAGTATGTTCTCATAAAACTGACGCAGGCTGAAAGGCTGCCGGAGATGCTTCCGGGGCAGTTTGTAGAAGTGAGGGTTGACGGTTCGCCCTCCACTTTCCTGCGCAGACCCATATCGGTGAACTTCGTCGATTATGAGGCTAACCAGCTGTGGCTGCTCGTTGCGGCCATAGGCGACGGCACGCGCCGCCTTGCCGGTCTGCATGAAGGCGACGTGGTGAATTGCATGTTCCCGTTGGGCAACGGCTTTACGATGCCTGCCGACAGTGCGGAAAAGGTGCTGTTGGTTGGTGGCGGCGTAGGTGTTGCGCCGTTGCTTTACTTCGGCAAACGCCTTAACGAGGCCGGTTGCAGGCCTGTTTTCCTGCTCGGAGCGCGCTCGAAGGGCGATTTGCTCATGCTCGACGAGTTCGGGAAATACGGTGATGTATGTGTAACCACCGAGGACGGGACGGCCGGCGAGCGCGGTTTCGTGACAAACCACTCAGTGTTGGACGCTGTGCGGTTCGACCGTATCGCCTCTTGCGGCCCTAAGCCGATGATGGTTGCCGTGGCCAGATACGCCAAGTCACGTGGCATAGAGTGTGAGGTTTCGCTTGAAAACATGATGGCCTGCGGCCTTGGTGCGTGCCTCTGCTGCGTCGAGAAGACCACGGAAGGCAACCTGTGTGTGTGCAAGGAAGGCCCTGTATTTAATATAAACAAGTTGTTATGGCAGATTTAAGCGTCGATATAAAAGGCTTGCGGCTGAAAAATCCGGTAATGACCGCATCGGGGACGTTCGGTTACGGCCCGGAGTTTGCTGATTTCGTGCCTCTTGAAGGGATTGGAGGCATAATTGTGAAGGGCACAACCCTGAAGCCCCGTCAGGGCAATGACTACCCCCGTATGGTTGAAACGGCGTCGGGGATGCTCAACTGCGTGGGGCTGCAAAACAAGGGGGTGGACTACTTCTGTGAGCATATTTATCCCGAAATAAAGGACGTTGACACCAGTTTCATTGTCAATGTGAGCGGCTCTTCGCCTGAAGACTATGCCGAATGTGCTGCCCGTATAGCGGAGCTTGAGCGCATTCCGGCCATTGAACTGAATATCTCCTGCCCCAATGTGAAGGACGGCGGCATGGCGTTCGGCGTTACCTGTGCCGGTGCTTCGAGCGTTGTCAAAGCCGTTAGGGCGAGGTATCATAAGACGTTGATTGTGAAACTGTCGCCCAATGTGACCGACATTGTCGAGATAGCGCGCGCCGTTGAGGCCGAGGGAGCTGACTCCGTGTCGCTCATCAACACGCTTATGGGCATGGCTGTTGACATCGAGAAGCGCCGCCCGATGCTGAGTATCGGCACGGGAGGGTTGAGCGGTCCGGCGGTGAAACCTGTCGCCCTGCGCATGGTTTGGCAGGTAGCCAAGGCGGTGAAGATACCCGTAATAGGTCTCGGAGGCATCTGCAACGCCCGTGACGCGATAGAGTTTATCATGGCCGGGGCGACGGCCGTTGAGATTGGTACGGCCAATTTCATCGACCCGCAGGTGACAATCAAGGTGCGCGACGGCATCAACGAGTGGCTCGACAGCCACGGATGCAAGTCTGTAAAGGAGATTATCGGAACTTTGCTTTAAGCAGACAAGATACAAGTAGACGAGCTGACAAGGGACAAGTTTAAGTCAACAAGGGACGAGTTTTAAGTCAACAAGGGACAAGCAGACGAGCAGACAAGGAGATTTGCATTGCCAACTATTTATACACAATTGGCATGAGAAACCTCCTTGTCTGCTCGTCTGCTTGTCCCTTGTTGACTAAAAAATCGTCACTCGTTGACTTATAAAACCTTACTTGATGCCTTCAACGGTGTATCCGGCCTTTTTCAGCTGTGCCAGCAAACCGCGTTCACCGGGCAGATGGCCGGCTCCTACGGCGAAGAAGGTGCCCTTCTGCTTCATTATTTCAGGCATCTGCTTCATCCAGTTGTCGTTGCGGCTGTATATGAGAGTCTCTTTTTCCTCGGGCGTTCCGTCGCAGGTGTTGTTCAGTTTTGCGTCCATTGCCTTCTCTATGCCGTCAAGGTCTTGTGTGAAAAACGCCTTCACAACGTTCTCCGTCTGCTCTTCGGTGAACTCAAGGTTGTCCGCCATGCAGAGCAACAGCTGTTTTTGGCGCTCCATTGTGGCGCTTTTATACAGCGTGTTGATTTGGAAGTCGAACGTTTCCAGTCCCCCTACGCCCTTTCCTTTAGCTGCGGCTTCCTTTTGGAAGTAGCTGTCAAAGCCCTCGTTGGGGTTGAATCCGGGGTGTTTCTTAAGGTAAATCAGCACTCCGAGTTGCACCTGCAAGGCATACGGTGTCAGCTTTCCGAGCTGCTGTGCCACCATTGGGTTGGTCATGTCAACGCCGAGTACGCTCTTCACCAGTGCATTGATGCGTGTCATCTCGTCAGCGGTGAACAGCTTGTCGAGCGTCTGTCCGTCGGGAAGCATCATCGCTGCCTGCGCCTTCTGTTGGTTTTCAGGCGATGTCAGGTCAGCCATTACAATTTCGCCGTAAACCTGTTCCGATGCGTCCAAGGCAGCTTTGAGGCCCTTTATGCTGTCAGTGAACGACACAGGGGCAAGGTGGTAGGTGCCGATGATGTACGATGGTTTCTGCAATCCGTTGCCGGATATTTTCCAAAGCAGCTGCGCCTGCATGGTGACTGCCGCCATCAAAAGCAGCAACATTGAGCAAATCTTTTTCATAAATTTGTTGGATTGATGTTAGTTTGGTAATAGTTTACTGTATGTTTTGCTGACAAAAGTACTAAAAATGTACAAAAGTGGAGAACGGGTTTAGTTTTTTTTCATAATGATACATCTTTTAACGCATCATGACTGTCAAACTGCAGCTTGCCGTTTTGCTGTTTTTATATGAATGAAAAGAGAGCGGCCAAACGACCGCTCTCAACCAACACAAAAACTAAACTAGACTTAAATTGACGAATTTAAGATTTTCACAAACCTCAAAATGTCTGTGCAAATATACAATAAAGATATAGTATGTGCAAATAAAAATGAGTTTTTTTACACTTTTAAGCGTACAAAAATCATAAGTGTACAGTTTTGTTTAACAGATAATAGTCAAGAACTGTCATTGCGGCCATGGCTTCAACTATGGGCACTGCACGCGGCAGCACGCACGGGTCGTGTCTTCCGCGCGCTTTAAGCGTTGTCGGCTGGCCGCCGGGGGTCACCGTCTGCTGCTCTTGCAGCAGTGTGGCCACGGGCTTGAAGGCTATCCGGAAGTATATGTCCTGCCCGTTGCTGATGCCTCCCTGTATGCCTCCGCTGTGGTTGGTTGCGGTCGTTATCCGGCCGTCTTGTGGTGTAAATGCGTCGTTGGCCAGGCTTCCGCGCATTGCGGCGAGTGCGAAACCCGTGCCGAACTCAATGCCCTTGGCTGCGTTTATGCCGAGCATGGCGGCACCGAGCGCGGCGTTCAGCTTGCCGAATTCAGGCTCGCCAAGGCCCGCAGGGCATCCTTTTATCACGCAGGTTATGGTTCCGCCGATGGTGTCGCCTGCCGCTTTCACCTCTTTTATGAGGCTAATCATCTCGCCGGCCTTGGCCGCGTCGGGACATCTTGCGGCGTTGCTTTCGGTCAGCGACAGGTCATACAGCCTGTAGTCGTTGTCGAGCGCGATGTTTCCTACCTGTGAAGTGTACGCCTGCACGCTTATTCCGAGCTTGCGCAGGGCGAGCTTCGCCAGCGCCCCTCCAACGCACCGGCTTATCGTTATGCGTGCCGACGAGCGTCCTCCGCCCCTGTAGTCGCGTATGCCGTACTTGCAGTTATACGTGTAGTCGGCGTGCGACGGGCGCAGGGCGGCCTGTATCTCGCTGTAGTCGGCCGACCGTTGGTTGGTGTTCCTTACGATGAAGCCGATGGGGCAACCCGTAGAGCGCCCTTCGAAGACGCCGCTAAGCAACTCTACGCGGTCGGCTTCGTCGCGCCCGGTGGTTATTGCGCTCTGCCCGGGGCGGCGGCGGTCAAGTTCGCTTTGGATGAAGCCTGTATCGATGTCGATGCCTGCCGGAAAGCCGTCAAGCACTCCGCCTATGGCCGCACCGTGGCTTTCGCCGAAGGTTGTCAGGCGCAGCAGGTTGCCGAAAGTGTTGCCCATTGAGAGTGAAGAGTTAAGAATTAAGAGTTAAGAAATGTGCCTGCGGAAAGCGCGTGGCGTGCAGCCGCGCGTCAGTCCTTGTGGCAGCATCCGCCGCCTTCATGCCCGTTGTGGCCGTGGTGGTGGCATCCGCCTTCGTGGTGTCCGTGGTTGTGGCCGCAGCATCCGCCCTCGTGGTCGTGGTGATGTCCGCAACATCCGTCGTCGCCGTGGCCTCCGCAGCAGCAGCCTTCACCGCTCATGCGGTTTACGAGGCCCTGTATCTCTTCGTTGGTGGCTTCGCGTGACTCCACGATGTGCCCCTTGAAGTTGAGCGTCTTGCCTGCAAGCGGATGGTTGAGGTCGATTTTCACCTTGTCGGTTCCAACCTCAAGCACGCGCCCGTAGAACCTGTTGCCGTCCTCGTTTTGCAGCGGCACTATGGCGTCTTTGTATATATTATCGTGGTCGAAGTGGCCGTTGATAGAGAATATCGCCTTGTCCAGGTCTAGCACATGCTCCAGTTCGTAGTCGCCGTAAGCGTCGTCTTTCGTCAGTGTGAAGTCAAACTCCGCGCCGGTTTCCAGTCCTGCCACCTGCTTCTCGAACGCGTCGAGCGCCACGCCGTAGCCGCTTATGAACTGGAACGGCTCCTTGTCGGTAGCCTCTTCAACGAGTTCGCTCTCTCCGCCTTCGACGGTGTACAGCTTGTATGCCACCGCGATGTATTTGTTCAGATTACTTTCCATTTTCTTTCAGATGTTTGTTTTGATGTGCAAAGATAATGCAAACCGAGCGTAATGCAAAAGAAAAGCGAGAGAAACGAACTTTTCTTTTCATTACCGAGGTGCCGCTTATCTTATATAGAGATAATGCAAACCGAGCGTAATGCAAAAGAAAAGCGAGAGAAACGAACTTTTCTTTTCATTGCCGGGATGCCGCTTGTCTTGTCTGACGATACGTCTGAAAATCCGATTTGCGGTCATGTGCGGCGTTTTATTTAGCCGCTGCTTTTCCAAAAGGTGGCCTTTTGCCGTGTAAAAGGCCACCTTTTGCGTTATAAAAGACCGTCTTTTAGCGGCTAAAAGGCCACCTTTTGCAAGGCCGGTGATAACATGTTGATAATCAACTGGTTACGTGTTGTGCTGTAAAAGGAGTTTTTCCGTTGCCTGCTTAACCTTTATATATGGCGTGTGTCATGCTAATCTGCCAGTGTGACAAAGCTGTTTCAAAATGTGACAAAATAACACCCTAATGCTGTAATACGTTTGCAATATTACAGTGTGAACTTTGATTTAGGTCAAAAAAGTAAGCTGTTAACGCAAACAGCATGATGTTTTTGCACCAAGTAAACGAAAATGGCCGTATCTTTGCACCGTCGAAAGACAAAAGATGTAATAGGTTTAGGATAACGGGCAGAGGCGATTCGTGAGAAAAGTGCCGGCGCCCAAAGGTAAAAGTAAATTTTAAGGATTATGAAAAGATTGTTTTTAACCGTCGTAGCTGTGCTCAGCATGACTATGACATTTGCGGAGAACGAGAAGTTGAACAACGCTGAAAGCACCAGCGCCTACAAGATGGAGGTGGACTACAGCAAGCTTTCCGAGTGCCTTGAGTTGTCAATCGACCAGGCGGAAGCCGTACAGGACATCCACACTTCATTCTGCGCCGACATGATGAACGCCGCAGGCGCCAATGCAGACGAGCGTGATGCTATGGTGAAGAAGGCTGTAGAGAAAGACCTCAAGTACATGCGTTCGGTACTCACCGAGGCACAGTACCGCAAGTATCTCAGCCTGCTCAACGCAACGTTTGTAAACCGTGGCTTGATGAAGTAAACCAGACTCTTATAGCAAAGGCCGCCCGGCAGCAATGCCGGGCGGCCTTTTTTTGTTGCCCCTAATCATTTCTCGGTATTCGCAGAAACCCTATTTTTAGGTATTGCGCAGTATCGCCGTTAGACGTAAATTTGCAACCGTAAACATCAAACAAATTAAATTACATTGCAGATATGGAAAAAACATGTATAATCTATGGCTCTTCCACCGGCACATGCCAGGCCATAGCCGAAAAGATTGCAGGCAAGTTAGGCGTTGCCCAGGCCGATGTGTACGACGTGGCGAACATCTCCGCCGGTACTGTTGACGGCTATAAAAACCTCATACTCGGCACTTCCACATGGGGAGCGGGCGAGCTTCAGGACGACTGGTACGACGGGTTGGACAAGCTGAGGGGTGCAGACCTGTCGGGAAAGACCGTCGCCCTCTTCGGATGCGGCGACTGCGAGTCTTACTGCGACACGTTCTGCTCGGCCATGGCGGAGATTTACGCAGGCTTGAAGGACAGCGGAGCGAAGTTCGTGGGGCAAGTGTCTACCGACGGTTACACCTACGATGACTCCGCAGCCGTAATCGACGGACAGTTTATAGGGCTTGCGCTTGACGATGTGAACGAGGACGACAAGACCGACGGACGCATCGACGCGTGGGTAGAACAGATAAAAGACGCACTTTAAAACCTTTGCCTATGCAGACCGAGATACTTCCTCCCGACTTGAAGGTGCTTGCCAACCACATATACGAATACAAGAAAGGTGTGCGCCGGATGGTGCTGTTCACGTTCAACAAGAAGTACGAAGAACTTGCCACGGCGCGCCTGCGCCGCCAGAACATAGGCTACATCGTGCAGCCGGTGGGCAACGACCGCGTCAACTTGTTCTTCGGACGGAAGGAGTGTCTTGATGCAATTAGGCTCATGGTGACGCGCCCTTTGAACATGCTTTCGCCCGAAGAAGACTTCATTCTCGGCGCAATGCTGGGATATGACATCTGCGCCCAGTGCGAGAGATACTGCGAGCGGAAGTGCCGCAGTTGCAGGCAGGCGCAGTGACGGACCGGCAAATCCATAAATACTTCATAGTGATAAACAATTCTGGAAATCTTGTTCGCTAAATAAAATTCATAATGTTTTTGTATTATTGACCGATGGCCGGCTGTGAAGTCGGCCATTTGTCGTGTGTGAAAGGCTGCCATGCGGAGCTGCGGCCGTTACAAGACGGTTTCAGGAATGCGACATGAATGTTAATGAATGGCGGCCCGTTTTTCTGTGTTTATTATAAATAAGTAATTCATCTTTTCATATTCCGCCGCCGGCTAACTTTGCAACCGCAACAAAACAGGATTACAGATGCTGATTATGCGATTGCTTAAGCCGCTGTGCATGGCCGCCATGCTGGCCGCGGCATGCGGCGCGGCGGCGGCCGACACGCTGCGCGTAAAGTTCCGTTCGCGCGCCCTTCTGGACGCTACGGCCACAGGTTACGGCAAGGACGACGTTCAGGGATATTTCAGGTTGGAGGATTTCCGCGTCGGGTTCAAGGCCGTTTACGGCAAGTATGAGCTTAAGGCTGACGTGGGTCTTGGCGGAGGAGAGGTCGCCGTGAAGGATTTGCAGCTCAATTACCACTTCAAGAACAGCGTGCTTTCGCTCGGAAACGGCTACGAGCCGTTCTCGATGGACATGCTCATAAGCACCGCCGACCTGCGCTTCCACCAGTCGGCGGCGTCAGTCCTGGCGTTCACCGACAGCCGCAAGCTCGGCGTTACCTGGCATTTTTACAGCCGCAACTGGTACGCGGCGACGGGACTTTACACCAACAACGACATCAACAGCCTTGGCGACGACAAGAAAAACTCGCTCGTGTCAACGTCTCGCGTGGTGTGGCGCACGCACGACAGCCGCCGCGGCCGCATGTTCCACGTTGGCGGAGCGTTCTCGTTCAGGACGAAAGAGGCCAACAAAGACGCGCCGGTTGGCGAGGTGTCGAGCGACGGGGTTACGTCAATGCTGCCCTCGCCGCTGCTCGAAGCCGAGGTGAGCGGCATGGGCTGCGAGCTTCAAGGGCTTGTGGAGGTGCTTTATACGTCGCGCAAGACGCTTGTGCAAGGCGAGTATTTCATTGACCGCATCAACCGCACGGGCGGGCTGAAGGCGTACACCGCCCACGGCGGATACGTGCAGGGAAGCTGGCTGCTACGTGGAGAGGGCTTTGAGTATGACGCGATGTACGGCATACCGGGGCGCCCGTCGTCCGACAAGGCCGTGGAGCTTGTGGCGCGCTTTGACTATACCGACCTTAACGACAGCCGCAGCCGGATATACGGCGGAGAAGAAAAAGACCTGTCTATTGGCGTGAACTGGTATCTTAACAAGTACCTCGGACTGAAGTTCGGCGGCAGTTACGTGTGGGTGGGCAAGCATTGCGGCGACCTGTACGACAAGGATTTCTTCCTTGTTCATGCGCGCCTGCAGTACATCTTCTGACCATCGGTTTTCCAAAAGACGGTCTTTTGCCTTCCGAAAGGCCGTCTTTTGCACGCTAAAAGGCCACCTTTTACAACGTGAAACACGGCCTTTTGCAAAGCCCTTGATTATCAGTTATTTACACGATAGCCGCAAACGGCTTTGAAAAGAGCCGCGAAAGCGGCTGGCTTTGGTGGCCTAAGCATCCGGTTTTAGCGGTTGAAACGCCCCGTAACGGCGGCTCTTCAATGCCTTGTATGCCGTCAGTGGTGTGGTTGTATGAAAATAAGTTCCTTATTTCTTGCCGAAACCGATAAAAATGTTTATCTTCGCGAAGACAACTGTATGCGGTTATCGGGTTCTGCGGTTGTAAGGTTATACGGTGTAATGCGGCATTGAATACTGCATAATCCGTAAACCGCAAGGCTGTAAAATCCGGCATGGTAAAAGCTGTCAGACTGTGGAGAACCGTACAACCGCATAACAGTATAACCTTAAAACCGTAAATATGATAGATTACTTCGCAGCAAATCTTTGGCAGTTTTGGTCGTTGGTGGTCATCCTCTGCCTTATACTTGAGTTGACATCTGGCGACTTCTTTATCATGTGTTTCGCCATAGGCGCGGTCATAACGGCGGTTACGGCGGCCTTGGGGCTGGGCTTCTACGGCCAGCTGGCAGTGTTCGTGGTGGCCTCGGTGCTGTCAATCTTCTTCGTAAGGCCGAAGCTTGCCAAGCTGCTTCACGGCAAGCGGCGCGAGCGTTTGAGCAATGCCGACGCGCTGATGGGGCGCATCGGGCGGGTGAGCGAGGCCATAGAGCAGGGCGGTTACGGCCGCGTTGCCATCGACGGGGACGACTGGAAGGCCGTGTCGGCAGACGGTTCGTACATGCCTTTGGGGCAAAACGTGCGCGTGGTAGGCCGTGAAAGCATCATAATAACCGTTGAGAAAGCATAGTAAAAACCTTTAAACCTTATTTGAATATGGACACTATCGTTTACGTATTGATTGCGCTCGTAATCTGTGCAATCGTCCTTCTGAAGAAAAGTCTTGTCATAATACCGCAGTCGGAGACGAAAATCATCGAGCGTCTCGGCAAGTATTACGCAACGCTCAAGCCCGGAATAAACATCATAATACCGTTCATCGACCGCGCAAAGGAGATTGTAGCCGTGCGCCGGGGCAGGTATTTTTATACAAACTCAATCGACCTGCGCGAACAGGTGTATGATTTCGACAAGCAGAACGTCATCACAAAGGACAACGTTCAGACTCAAATAAACGCCCTGCTGTACTTCCAGATTGTCGACCCGTTCAAGGCCGTGTATGAAATAAACAACCTTCCGAACGCCATCGAGAAGCTGACGCAGACCACGCTGCGTAACATCATAGGCGAGCTTGAACTCGACCAGACGCTAACTTCGCGCGACACCATTAACACGAAGCTGCGCGCCGTGCTTGACGACGCTACCAACAAGTGGGGCATAAAGGTGAACCGCGTCGAGCTTCAGGACATCACTCCGCCAGAAAGCGTGCTGCAGGCGATGGAGAAGCAGATGCAGGCCGAACGTAACAAGCGCGCCACCATATTGACAAGCGAGGGCGAGAAGGCTGCCGCCATACTGAAGTCGGAGGGCGAGAAGACCGCCATCATCAACAAGGCTGAGGCCGACAAGCAGATGGCTATACTTAATGCCGAGGGCGAAGCGCAGGCCCGCATACGCAAGGCGGAGGCCGAGGCGATAGCCATTGAGAAGATAACCGAGGCCGTAGGGAAGAGCACCAATCCGGCAAACTACCTGCTGGCGCAGAAGTATATACAGATGCTTGAAGAAGTGGCGACGGGCGACAAGACCAAGACCGTCTACCTGCCGTATGAAGCTACCAACCTTATGGGCAGCATAGGAGGCATCAAGGATTTGTTCAAGTCAGAATAAATGTAACAGTATTTATAGAAGTTAAAGAAGTTATCGTTCGCTGCGCTCACTGAGAAGTTAAAGCCATTACC
>USHW01000024.1 GCA_900554545.1 uncultured Prevotella sp.
TTTTGGGGCACAACGCTCTGAGACTTTTAGTAGGGTTGCGGAATTGAGGTTATTCATCACTTTCTCAAAACAAAAGAAGAACCTAATATCAGCCCATCATATTTTCAGCCCATCATATAAAAAGATTGTGGGATTTTACATTTATAAAAATACAGACATCATAATTTTAACAAACATAAATGACATGCAGATATTCAAACACCTATTAAATAACACATTTTCTTACACAAAAAGGCAAAAAGTATTTGAGTTCATAAAATATCCGCAAAAACAAGCGGAGGAAATTCTATACGACCCATTATTCCTTTGTTACAAAATGGTTGACGGATATATGACTGACTCAATACTGACAACAAACATAGTATCTTCATGGAATACCTATTCAACCTGTGTTGACACTTGCTCTGCAGGCAATGACGCAAACATCTGAATATCAGCACATTGTCAAATGCTTTGTAAAAGGCGACCTTTTAGCGTGCAAAAGACCTTTATTTCCTTGAAAAAGGAACGTCAGGAATTTACTGCCCCATTTATTTAATGTATAAAATGGAGAACGGCAAGATGTCAATACCTGTATGGACAAGGAACTTTACAGCCACTATGAGGGATAAAGAAGACGGCACTTGGAAATGGAATTAACAATAACGACTTAATGGAATATAACTATGAAACAGGCTGCTATCATGATTTGCGCATGTACGACATGCTTTTTACTTGGCTGCTTCGCCTTTGGATTTTATGTCAAAAACGTGACTTATAAAGGATATGCGAATAGACAAAAATACGAAGAGGCAAGCCTATATAAATTCACCGATGCAAGATGCAAGGATTTTATCATACCGTTTGAAGCATCAAAAGAAAAAGGCTTTGTCCCTTCAAAAGATGTCTACAAATTGCCAAAAGGAGTAATCCCTGACGCAAAAACAGCCGCAAAGGTCGGCACTTACATACTGTCATCAATCTATGGAGATGAAAACGTAAAACAGGAAACTCCATTTATTACACAATTACTATATGACAAGGTGTGGCTATTAACTGGAACTTTGAACAAAGAGGATGAAAGAGGCAGGTTTTACATTTACATCCAGAAATCTGACGGAAGAATACTTGAATTGGGACGGTCGCAATAATCATCCATAAAAACGGACTTCATAACACACGGGTTGTGATTGGGGCACAGACAAAGATTTAGGTTAAGGAAGAGTGAAAAATTTGTTTGCAATGCATTAAGCAAATTAAGTCTTCACTCTTCACTATTCGTTCTTCACTTAACATCGCAGTTCTCAATCATCGACTTGTCTATTCCGCCGGCACTGTCGGGATAGTTCAAGTTCTCGAAAACGAAGTCTTTGAGGCGGTATTTGTCTGAAGTGCCTACATCGAAGAACGTCTTGCAGTTGACGTTTACGTTGCGTATGGTTACGTTGTTGCACTGCGACAGGGGCATGTCCGGGCGGTTTTCCATCTTGTAGAACTGCGTCCAGGGGCGTATTACGAGAAAACTGCCGCACTGTCCGCTTACGTTTTCAACCGTCACATACTCGTAATGCTGGGGCGTGTCGGGACGCATTTTCAGCCAAAGCACGCGGTCGGCATTGGTGAAAGTGCAGTCGCGCATCACTATGTTCCAGTCGTGCAGGCTCTCGCTGCCCAATGTCAGGCAGGCGTGAACAGTGCCGAAGGTGCAGCGTTGCACAACTACGTTGTAGTTAGGGCCGTTGTCCGGGTCTTTATCGGCATACGTTCCCTTGCCGCCTTTCAGCACAACGGCGTCGTCGTTGACGTTCATGTAACAGCCGCTGACAAGTATGTCGTGGCAGTAGTCAATGTCAATCGCATCGCTGCTGGGCGCTTTCACGCCGGTGGTAGGCGCGTAGATGTGGCAGCCGATGTACTTCACGTGGTGGCAGCGGTACAGGTGATTGGTCCAGAAAGGACTGTTGATTAACTTCACATCCTGTACCTGCACGTTCTTGCAGTTTGACATATACACCAGACGCGGCCGCAAAGCCTCAAGGTTAGTGCAGTCTTTGTTGAAGCGCCGCCTTATCCAAAACTCCTCCCAAAAGCGCAGTCCATTGCCGTTGATAGTGCCGTTACCGGTTATCGTGAAGCCGTCAAGGCCGTCGGCGTTAACAAGCGCGGCGAAGTATAGCAGCGTCTGCCCCTCCATCCGCGTCTTTACGAGCGGATAATGCTTTATCGCATCGATGCCCTTCAGCACAGCACCGTCCTGCAAATGCAGATGAGTGCCCTGACGGAAGAACAGCGAACCGCTGAGGAAAATACCCCTCGGCACCACCACTACCCCACCGCCACGGCTGGCTGCGAGGTCGATTACACGCTGTATCGCTTCTGTCTGGAGCAACGTAGAGTCAGCCTCAACGCCATAATCGGTCAGCACATACTTAGTGCCAAGCGTGTCAATGTCGACGCGCGAAGTGTCACAGAACCACTCCGGCACCGCCTCTCCGTTCGGGAACCGGCCATCGTCAGCCATTACAACATTGCCGAACGACAAGGCAAAGGCCAACACACATAACAGAATTTTACCCATATCTCATATCAATCAAAAACCGCATGAAAGGCATTTCAGCGTCCAAATTCATTCAATACGCAACCCATTGAATATCAACATGTTACCAACCATATTTCAAGAGGTGGCCTTTTAGCCTGCAAAAGGCCACCTTTTACACGGAGAAAGACGGTCTTTTACAAGCCCAAAGGCTACCTTTTGCATTGTCTGTCGTGGCAACTGGCGCTACAAGGCGTCACTCCTGCCCTGACTTAGGGGCTGGTGACAGCCTTTTGACCTTCACCACTTCATACACGCCTTCATACGACTTGGCAAAGCCTTCGTCCGCCTTGCCCATGTCAACAACCTCAAGCTCGGCATACACAGGCGTGCCGTTCTTCACTCCCTTGGTCAGTTTGTCGTATTCACGGGCCAGCTCGCCCGACTTGTCGGCTATCCAGTAAGCCTCCGTCTCGCCCTTCGGCGTGAACGAACGCACCTCGTGTGCCATTACAAGCGTGCCTTCCGTAACGAAGCTCCTACGCTTTGCCGGAGTCAGCTTAGTCATAGGCACACTCTCTTTCGCCTGCCGTCCGTTGTCACGGGCATACCTCAACGTCAGCGCATTTCTCCTTACTACAAGACTGTCTTCAGTGAGTTTCTCAACCAAAAGGGTGTCGGTAAACTGCGCGGTAAGGCCGTTTCCGATGCTCTTTCCCGAAAGGATGAGCCGGTTTCCGTCACGCTTCCACGTCTCATACTGCAACGTAGCCATGTTGACCGACAACGCACGGCCGCCATCTTCAAGCCTGAAGCCCTGCGTCATGTGCTCCATCCCCGGCACAGGCTCCACCCATGTGCCCTCGATTCCGGCCTGGCCGTGACACGACTGCACAAAACCGGCAAAGAGCATGACCGCAAACACTCTCGACAAACAAATTCTTTTCGTTTTCATGTAAATAGATTTAATATGATAAAATGTTTCCTTCACGAATGTATGTTCAGCTTTCTCCAAAGCCACGAGGGCATCGCCCGCCATAACGCCACAAGCACACGGTAACGCCAGTCGATTACGCATACATGGCGGTGGGCGTAAATGGCGCGCACTATATGGCGCGCAACGACTGTCTTGTCCATAAGCATCGGGTAATGTCCGCCGCCTGCCAGCAGGTCGGTATCTACAAAACCGGGGCGTATGTCGGTAAACCTTATGTGCAGCCGACGCATGTTTGACAACTGCTCAAGCGCCTGTATATAAGTATTCTGATACACCTTCGATGCGCTGTAAGACGGCGCTACGCCCAGTCCTTTTGTACCGGCGACTGACGATATTACGGCTATGTCGCCGCCGAGATTGGCCGCCATATAATTGAACATTGTACCAACCATTGCGGTAAAGCCCTTTACATTGACATCAACAGTAGCAAGCTCAGGCGCCGGTTCAAGCCCGGCGTTCTGCCAGCCAACGCCCGAACAATACACAAAGAGGCTCACTCCGCCGAGCCTTTTTACAAGTTCCAGCAGACGCTCTCCGGCATCTGCCGCCGTAACGTCAATCCTCATAACCTCAACATTGTCCGGACTTGAAGCCTTAAGCTCCAACAGCCTGTCCTCACGCCGCGCAGCAACGCCGACCGTCCAGCCGTCGGCAAGCAGCAGTCTGCTCACTTCGCGCCCTATGCCCGAAGAAGCCCCGATTACTATTGCACGTTTCATGAGCGCGAAAATAGCAATATTCGGCAATACAGTAAAACTTTGCCCGTTTTTTCAAGCAAAATAAAATAAAATGCTTATCTTTGTGGCTGATTAGCATACCGCATTACCAAGGATTACAACAAAACAACATTTTTATGAAAGACTTTTTCAAATATATGTCAGCCACGGTCGTCGGACTGATTGTATTCACGCTCATCACGGGTGTAATCGGCACCATGTGCATAGTAGGCATGATAGCTTCAGGCAGTTCGGCCAAGGACGTAAGCGACAACACCGTCATGGTAATCAACCTGTCAGGAATGCTCAACGAGCGCTCAGAGAGCACATTCATGGACGAAATCAGCGGCAACACCGTCGGCACGATAGGGCTTGACGACGTACTCTCGGCCATAGACAAGGCCAAGGGCAACGACAAGATAAAGGGCATATACATCGAGGCCGGAATGCTGTCGGCCGACTCTTACGCATCGCTCGCGGCAATACGCAACGCATTGCTTGACTTCAAGAAGAGCGGCAAGTGGGTGGTGGCATACGGCGATGTGTACACACAGGGCGTATATTACGTAGCATCGGCGGCCGACAAGGTATTCCTCAACCCCAGCGGACAGGTTGACTGGCACGGAATAGCATCGCAGCCGATATTCCTCAAGGACGTCATGGCCAAGTTCGGAGTGAAGATGCAGCTTGCAAAGGTAGGCGCTTACAAGAGTGCTCCTGAAATGTTCACCGCCGACAAGATGAGTGATGCCAACCGCGAACAGGTGACCGCATACGTAAACGGCCTGTGGCAGAACGTATGCAAAGGCGTGTCTGAAAGCCGTAAAATCAGCGTAGGGCAGCTCAACGCCTACGCCGACAGCTTCATTACGCTCAGCGACGCAAAGGATTTCGTGAAATACAAGTTCGTGGACAAACTCATCTACACCGACGAAATCAAGGCGGAAATCAACAAGCTCCTGAAAAAAGACGCCGACGACGACATCAACACGGTAAGCCTCGCAGAGATGAAAGTCGTTAAAAGCAAGGAGAAGAAAGGCGAGGAAATCGCCGTTTACTATGCCTACGGCGACATTGTTGACAGTGAAGCCGGCGGACTTATGTCTGATGGGAACAGCATAGTTGGCAAAAAAGTATGTAAAGACCTTGAAGACCTGATGGAAGACGACGACGTGAAAGCCGTTGTCCTGCGCATCAACTCCGGCGGAGGAAGCGCATACGCATCAGAACAGATGTGGCACTACGTGGAGATGCTCAAGAAGAAAAAGCCCGTAGTAGTGTCAATGGGAGGCATGGCCGCATCGGGAGGATACTACATCAGCAGCGGCGCAAACTGGATTGTGGCCGAGCCTACGACGCTTACCGGCAGCATTGGAATATTCGGAATGTTCCCCGACATGAGTGAACTGCTTACGCAGAAGCTCGGAGTGAAGTTCGACGAGGTGAAGACCAACAGGCACAGCGCGTTCGGAACTCCGGCACGTCCGTTCAACGAGGAGGAGATGAACTACCTTAATAAATATATAGACCGCGGCTACAACCTGTTCCGACAGCGCGTAGCGCAGGGTCGCAAGATGAAGGTTGAAGACGTTGAGAAAATAGCCCAAGGGCGCGTATGGCTTGGACAAGACGCATTGAAAATCAAACTTGTCGACGAGCTTGGCGGCCTTGACAAGGCCG
Source organism: uncultured Prevotella sp. (assembly GCA_900554545.1). Lineage (GTDB taxonomy): Bacteria > Bacteroidota > Bacteroidia > Bacteroidales > Bacteroidaceae > Prevotella. The sequence continues at coordinate 5,909 of USHW01000024.1, forward strand.
TTGCAAAGGCCGCACAGCTGGCAAAGCTCAAGGAATATCACACATCTGCATATCCAGGCAAGGCCGACTGGCTGGACCAGCTGCTCAACAAGACCTCTGGCGGCAGCTACATAAACGCCCAGATGCGCCAAAGCCTCGGCGAATACTACGAGCCGTTCATGCTCCTGAAGAATATCAACAGCCAGTCGGCGATACAGGCACGTGTGCCTTTTATGATGAACATAAAATAAAAGTGATGAACGAAAAGTGAAAAATGAAAAATCCAATACTTAGCTGATTTAAGCTGTTGGATTTTTCGTTTTTCACTCTTCCCTTTTCACTTACCTGCAAAAAGTATGGAAGGCGATTTTATCAAGATAAACGAATGGATGACGCCCCTTAGCTGGCTGTACGGCCTCGGAGTGAAGCTGCGCAACCAGATGTTTGAACTCGGCATATTGAAAAGCCGCAGTTTCGACATTCCCGTCATATCGGTGGGCAACATAACGGTGGGCGGTTCGGGCAAGACTCCACACGTGGAATACTTGATAAGGTTGCTGAAAGACAAGGTGAAGGTGGCAGTACTAAGCCGCGGATACAAGCGCAAGAGCAAAGGATTCGTACTGGCCGGAGCTGATACGAAAATGGAAGACATCGGCGACGAGCCTTTCCAGATGAAGACAAAGTTTCCCGGCATACACGTGGCAGTGGACAAAAACCGCTGCCATGGCATCGACATGCTGACAAGCATGGAAGAAAGTTGCGACACTGACATCATATTGCTTGACGACGCATACCAGCACAGATACGTTAAACCAGGAATAAACATCCTGCTTGTTGACTACCACAGGCTGATAATATACGACAAGCTGCTGCCCGCCGGACGGCTAAGGGAACCACAAAGCGGCAAGGAACGTGCCGACATTGTAATCATTACGAAATGCCCTAAGGACCTGAAACCAATGGAATACAGGGTCATAATAAAGGCAATGGACCTGTTTCCGTACCAGCAGTTGTTCTTCACCACGCTTGAATATGACAACCTCCGCCATATATTCGGCGGCGAAGAAATGCCGTTACGCAGCATTGGCAAGGACACGAACGTGCTGTTGCTGACGGGCATCGCTTCACCGAAACAAATGGTTTACGACCTGAAAGAGCATTCCAAGAACATCACTCCGCTGACATTTCCCGACCATCACCAGTTTACCGGCAAGGACATCGAGCGGATAAACACGGTGTTTGCCGAAATGCCTTCACCCAAAATAATCATCACAACGGAAAAAGACAACGCACGACTGACCGGCAAAGACGGACTGACTGACGAAGTAAGGCAACATATCTACATGCTGCCTGTCAGGATAAGGTTCATGCTCGGACAGGAAGAAGAGTTCAACAATAAAATCATCGGCTATGTACAAAAAAATTCAAAAAACAGCATCCTGGCTAAAACAAAGGATGACAACAAGTCCAAAAACAGCAATAATACTCGGCACCGGACTGGGACAATTAGCTTCAGAAATAACTGACAGTTACGAATTTCCTTACGAAGAAATCCCCAACTTCCCTGTATCAACAGTGGAAGGACACGCCGGAAAACTGATATTCGGCAAGCTCGGAGGAGTTGACATCATGGCAATGGAAGGCCGTTTCCACTACTATGAGGGTTACAAGATGAAGCAAGTGACTTTCCCCATACGCATAATGTACGAACTGGGCATAAAGACTCTCTTCGTGAGCAACGCCTCGGGAGGCATGAACCCAGACTTCAAAATAGGCGACCTGATGATTATCACCGACCACATAAACCTTTTCCCGGAGCATCCTCTGCGTGGAAAGAACCTGCCTACAGGCCCCCGTTTCCCCGACATGCACGAGGCATACGACAAGAAACTGATTGCCGAGGCCGACGCGATAGCCAAGGAAAAGGGCATACGAGTGGTTCACGGGGTGTACGTAGGAGTGCAAGGCCCTACGTTTGAGACGCCTGCCGAATACAAGATGTACCACCGCCTCGGCGGCGACGCCGTAGGAATGAGCACCGTGCCGGAGGTTATAGTAGCCCACCATTGCGGCATAAAGACATTCGGAATAAGCATCATTACCGACCTCGGACTTGAAGACCAGCCCGTGGAAGTAAGCCACGAGGAGGTGCAGATAGCAGCAAACAAGGCGCAACCGCTCATGACCGAGATTATGAGGGAAATGATTAGAAGGGCGAAATAAAATCGAGGAGTAAGGAGAGAAGGAGTAGAGGAGTAAGTAGAAATGTGTTAAGGAATAAGGAGAGGAGGAGAAAAGGAGTAAGGAGAGATGTGTTAAGGAGTAAAGAAAGGAGAAAAGGAGTAAGGAGAAATGTGTTAGAGAGCAAAGAAAGGAGGAAAGGAGTAAGAATAATTGTCAGCCAAAGTACCAAGCAATTCTCCTTACTCCTTTTCTCCTTACTCCTCTACTCCTTCTTTCCTTACTCCTTTATTCCTCCTCTCCTACTCCTTTTACTACAACAATAAAACAATTACCACAATGACCGAAATAGCAAAACTTGGAGAGTTCGGATTAATCAGCCACCTTACCGACGGCCTGAAGCCGAAGAACGAGGCGACGAAATACGGCGTGGGCGACGACTGCGCAGTGCTGCACTACCCTGACACCGAGGTGCTTGTAACTACCGACATGCTCATGGAGGGCGTACACTTCGACCTTACCTATATAGACCTTGAGCACTTGGGCTACAAGTCTGCCATGGTAAACATCAGCGACATATTCGCCATGAACGGCACTCCGCGCCAGCTAACCGTAAGCATTGCGCTAAGCAAACGCTTCACAGTGGAGGACATGGAGCAGTTTTACAGCGGCCTGCGCGCGGCCTGCGACAAGTGGGGAGTTGACATCGTGGGCGGCGACACCACGTCGTCGTACACCGGCATGGCCATCAGCATAACCTGCATCGGAGAATGTCCGAAGGACGGGATTGTGTACCGCAACGGCGCGCGCGACACCGACCTGATATGCGTATCGGGCGACCTCGGCGCGGCATACATGGGCCTGCAACTGCTCGAACGCGAGAAAAGCGTGTACTACCAACAGGTGGACGAGGCACGCAAGAAGAACGACAAGCGCGCATTAGAAGAGCTGGCACACTTCCAGCCCGACTTCGCCGGCAAAGAATACCTGCTGCAACGCCAGCTGCAACCCGAAGCACGGGGCGACATCCTGCAACAGCTGCGCGAGCTGAACATACGCCCCACGGCAATGATTGACATCAGCGACGGACTCAGCAGTGAGCTGATGCACATCTGCAAGCAGAGCGGATGTGGATGCAGGATTTACGAAAAGAACATCCCCATAGACTATCAGACAGCCGTGATGGCCGAAGAAATGAACATGAACGTCACCACCTGCGCCCTTAACGGAGGTGAGGACTACGAACTGCTGTTCACCGTACCCATCGGCGACCACGAGAAAATAGAGCAGCTTGAAGGCGTTAAGCTAATCGGACACATCACGAAGAAAGAGTTTGGACAGATGCTCGTAACACGCGACAACAGCGAGTTCGAACTTAAAGCGCAAGGCTGGAATCCCTTGAAAGACTAACGTTTACAAGCCTTTCAAGCACAAAAGCGCCCCTGCGAAGACGCAAGCTACCGCCCCGGCAGGGGCGTTTCTCATAACCGCCTGACATTGAGCATATTACAAAAGGCCGTGTTTTGCAATGCAAAACACGGCCTTTTGCAAAGTAAAAGATGACCTTTCACATTGCGAAAGAGCACCTTTCAGCGTGCCGGCCGAAACAGAACGGCATTACGCCATCCTGCCGCCATCAGCCGTTTTCCTTCGTAAGATGGTCTTTCAGGTTGATTGCCTCAAGCAGTTTTATCGCGTCCACATACTGCGCTATGCCCTCGGCCACCTTCTTTGCGTCGCGCATGGCAAGCACTACGGTTGACGGACGGTTGACAACATCGCCACCGGCAAACACTCCCTTACGGCTTGTCATTCCGCAAGGCGTATCACGCGTGAGCACATATCCGCTCTCGTCAACGTCGATACCCTTGGTTGTTGACACTATGCGGCTGGCCGGGACAGAGCCTATTGCCATCAAAACCTTGTCCGCCTTCTCCGTGCGCCGCTGGCCGTCGTGCTCTATCACAACTCCGCTAAGTGTCCCGTCCATGTCGAGTATCTCTACAAGGTTTGACTGCCAGTTGAACTTCACGCCCTCTTCCACGGCCTCGTCATACTCTGAACGCAGTGCGCTCATGTCGTCGATTGTCTTGTGGTAGATTATCTCCACCGACCGGGCACCCATGCGTATGGCCGTGCGGGCTGCATCCATTGCCGTATTGCCGCAGCCAAGCACAAACACGCGGTCGCCGTCCTGCACGGGAACGTCCTCCCTCTCGATGCTCCCCTCGTTGTAAAGGCTAACCTTGCGAAGGAAGTAAACAGCCTGGCGCACGCCACGGAGGTTGCGCCCCGGGATGTCGGGCTTGCGAGGCTTCACCGTACCCGTTCCCATGAAGATGGCGTCGAAGCCCTGTTCAAACAGCTGGTCTATGTTCAAGTCAGTGCCAATCGTTGTGTTGCAGTGGAACACTACGCCAAGCTCTTCTATCTTTTTAATCTCCCGGCGCACCACGTCTTTAGGCAATCTGTACTCAGGAATACCGAACATGAGCACGCCGCCCGGCTCCGGCTCCATCTCGAAAATCTCGATATTGAACCCCTGGCGTGCCAAGTCGCCGGCTATTGTAAGTCCTGCCGGGCCGGAACCGATTACCGCCACCTTGCCGCGCGTTTTCGGTTTGAGCTTGTCGCGGATAAGACCCATGTCGCCGTCAAAGTCGGCCACAAACCTTTCCAGCTTGCCTACATGTATCCCCTGCCCCTTCTTTGCGAGCACACAATGCCCCTCGCACTGCTTCTCATGCGGACAGACACGGCCGCAAACGGCAGGCAAGTTGCTCTTGTCGTTGATAATCCTCATCGCATTGCCCAGATTGCCCATCGACAATTCATGTATCCAGTCAGGGATGTCATGGCTTATCGGGCACCCTTTCTGGCATTGCGGAACCTTGCAATGCAGACATCTCTTGGCCTCGTTTATGGCCTCAAGCATGGTATAGCCTTCGTTAACTTCTTGAAAAAGCTGCTTTTGTTCTTCCATATTAAATAATATTTTGATTTGTTTTCGTGGGCAAAGATAGTGCAAGCCGAGCGAAATGCAAAATAAAAGAGAGTGAAACGGACTTTTATTTTCATTTTCAAGGCTCTGACCGTACCGTCAAAAGACTGTGGAACACAGAAAAAATCCAAGCTAAAAACAAAAGAAACCAGCCAACGCCAAACATCATGATAAAGCCTGAAACATAAGGATAATATGATTTTTCCACACTTTTCCTTTGCCGTATATCGTTTTTTTATTACTTTTGCCGCGTAAGAACAAGCATTTATGGCTCATGACATCTGCATTCGACCGAACATTTAAACTAGGCATCTTATTATCAGTAATAGATTGGTTGACGTTCAACATCGTCTTTTTAACAGCCTATTATCTTGATTGGTTTCCGTTGCTCGACTGGGAGCAGCATTTCACCACGTACTTCATAACCGCCAATGTGGCGTACGTCATAGCTTTGCAGGCTATAACGATAAGCCTGCACCACAGGCAGGCCCAGCCTGCAAAAGTGCTAAGCAACACGTCACGCACATCTTTAATCTTCACCATCCTGTACACATCTTTCCTCGGGATGTTCACCCAGACAAACATACCCGACTTCTGGGAATCGTTGTTTTTAGGTACAATGATATTCATAACGACAAGCGTGGAACGGCTTTTCCTGCGGACATACATAATACATCTGAGGAACAGCGGACGTGACACGGTTAAGGCTATCATACTCGGAAGCGGAGAAATGGCGCAAAAGGCGGCCTACATAATGGGCGACAATTGGAACGGATACCATCTTATGGGATACTTCGCACGCCCGGACAGCCAGCAACTGAACATAAGACCCGACGGAACAAAGCTCGAGCGGCTCGGTGACAAAAACGACATCATGAGCTACATCGAGAAAAACCACATCGACGAAATATACATAAGCGAGGTTCCATCGGGCACGACAGGCTTCAAGTCGCTAATGCAGCTTTGCGACAAGGAGATGGTACGAATGTACTATATGCCGTCAACCTTCTACGGTGAGTTCAGGAAAGCCAAGGTAAAAGAGTTCGGCGACATATACGTCCTCTCACAATACAACGAGCCGCTGCTGGATTTACGCAACAGAATGCAGAAACGGATATTCGACCTCATTGTGTCGTTGCTGTTCCTTTGCACCTTGTTCCCGTTCATACTTGCCATCGTCTACATTGTGTCAAAGATTACAATGCCCGGCCCGTTGTTCTTCAAGCAGAAACGAACAGGGTATGACGGGCGCGACTTCTACTGCTACAAATTCCGCAGCATGAAGGTGAACAAGGATTCTGACACTGTGCAGGCTGTAAAGAACGACCCACGAGTAACGAAGTGGGGAGCGTTTATGCGCCATACAAACATCGACGAACTGCCGCAGTTCATCAATGTGCTTAAGGGCGACATGAGCATCGTAGGGCCGCGTCCCCACATGCTGGCACATACCGATTACTACTCTGAACTCATCTCCGACTACATGATACGCCACTACGTGAAGCCAGGCATCACGGGTTGGGCGCAGACCCACGGAGAAAGAGGTGAGACGAAAACGGTTGACGACATGCGCCGGCGCGTTGAGAAAGACATCTGGTACATCGAGCACTGGAGCTTCTGGCTTGACATCCAGATAATAATAAAGACTGTTTCCGACGCCATACACGGCGACGACAAAGCATATTGACTTAAAGTTGACGAGATACGAGTGGACAAGATACAAGGGACGAGTTGACAAGTAAACAAGGAGATTTGCATTTGCTTCAGGCAATAAAAAAGTTGACAAGTAGCAAGGCATATCTCCTTGTTTACTTGTCAACTCGTCCCTTGTATCTTGTCCACTCGTTTCTTGTCTGCTAACTAAATCTCCACAAACTTGGTGTTTGTGATTGTTATTTCAGGATTATCCTTAATTTCCTTTGCCTGCTTCGTATAGTAGAACGTTGAATTGTCGATGGTCACATCGTGTACGCACTCCAAGCCGGGAAGGCCTGTCACCGACACGGCCGTCTTCACGTTGCGGCACGTAACATTAGAAATGTGTATGTCGCTGAATTCCGGAACAAACGGCGCGTCCGCCGGAACTGCGGCCTGTCCGCCGTCCTTGTCTTCCTTAACGCTGTACTTCTTGTCCATGTAAGTACACTCGAACACCACTGCGTCGTCCTTAATGTCGGTCATGTAGATGTCGCTGATGTATATACCTTCGGTCTTTCCGCCACGGCCAATGCCGCTCTTGAAGCGCAGGCCGGTGTCAGTGCCGCTGAAACGGTTGTTGCGCACAACGATGTTCTTCATGCCTCCCGAGTATTCTGAGCCTATGACAAAACCTCCGTGGGCGTGGAACACGGCGTTGTTCTCAATCAGGATGTTCTCGCACGGGCCATACTTAACGCCCGACTCGCCAGCTCCGCCCTTCATGCAGATGCCGTCGTCGCCGGCGTCAATCGTGTTGTTCACAATGAGAACGTTCCTGCAACTGCTTATGTCGAGCGCGTCGCCGTTCTGCGCGTTCCACGGACAGCGGATTGTAACGCCGTCAACAATCACATTAGTGCAGCGCGTGGGGATGAGGTGGAACTTCGGCGAGTTCTGGATTGTCACGCCCTCAACGAGTACGTTCTCACAATCCGTGAGCCTGATGAGGTGCGTGCGCATCTTCTCCTGTTTCTCCGGCGTGTCGGCTATGTTGCCGTAGCCCTTCAGGTTGAACGGGAACCACAGCTTGCCGTCCTCCACCACCGTGCCGCCCATGTTCAGAAACTCCTTCCATTCGGCGTCGCTCACCTTTGAGCGCTTCACCGGCCGCCAGTAAGCACCGTTGCCGTCAATCACCCCACTGCCCGTAATGCTGATGTTCCTGCGCTTGCTCGCGTTAATCATCGGCGTGCACTTGGAGTCTTTCTTGCCGTCCTTTTCTTTCACAAAAAGGCTTTTGTCGGGCGAAGCCATGAGCACTGCATTCTTCTCAAGATGCAGGTCGATGTTGTCTTTCAGCGAAATCAGCCCCGACATCCATATCCCGGCCGGCACAACAAGATGTCCCCCACCCTGCTTTTCAAGCGCGCTTATAGCCTTGCGGAACGCCTCGGTGTTGAGCGTCTGCCCGTCGCCCACACCGCCGAAGTCTTTGATGTTGACCGTATTGTCAGGGATTGACGGAGCCGAAACCACCGGCATCTGCACCGGCAGGTTGCCGTAATAAGTCCCATAGTCTTTCGCACACGCCACGCCCGTTGACAACATGGCGGCAATGAATGATAAGATGATTTTCCTCATGTTTGTTGATTAGTTTGTAAGTTTTACTTAGTTTATTCTGCAAAAATACTGCAACTTTAAGACATTTCCAAGCATTAAACGTTTTTTTAATTGCTGACTGACTGCCGGAAATGAAATAATCACGTTTTCCTTATCGGCATGCCAACCGTCACGATTGACACAATCATTCGTCCACAACAGTCAACCATAATTTTAAAACACGGCCAATTACATTGCAAAAGGCCGTCTTTTACACACCAAAAGGCCATCTTTCACACTGCAAAACACGGTCTTTTACAACACATTGAATGTCAAGCACTTACACAGCACATCCGCAACCATTTTCTTTCAAGACAGGAAAAAATGCAAAAAAACATCGAAAATATTTCAAAAAACCTTTGGCGGTTTAAAATATAATGCGTACCTTTGCACTCGCATTTGAGAAATACCAAATGTTGACGCGCTTGTAGCTCAGTTGGTAGAGCATCTGACTCTTAATCAGAGGGTCCAGGGTTCGAACCCCTGCAGGCGTACAAAGAGACACTTTTTGAAAGTGTCTCTTTTTGTTTTCAATACCGTCACAGTCTGTTTGCGGCAGTTTTATTTCGTGCTGTCATATTTTTATCTTACCTTTGCAAAAAGGCAAAACATCAACAACAAGTTATGGAAGAAATACTAAATATGCACCTGTTCGGCGTCTCCGTGCGCTGGCTCGTCGTGTTCGCCATAAAAGGCGCGGTAATATATCTGTTCGTCCGACTGCTCACGGGGCTTACAAAATACCTCTTCTACCGCTCCATGCACAAGCAGCACAAGGTGGTGCTTGACGAGACCAAGGTAAGCTTCATGCGCCGCATCATCGTCACAACCATATATATAATAGGTATAGCGGCCTTCCTTTCGCTAATTCCCGGCATGGAAAAGGTGAGCAACTCAATACTTGCCAGTGCCGGAATTATGGCCGCCGCAGTAGGTTTGGCTTCGCAGGACGCGCTGTCAAACGTAATCGGCGGACTGTTCATCATCTTCTCCCAGCCGTTCAAACTCGGCGACTTCATCGAGGTAGACAACATCGTAAAGGGCACCGTAATGGAGATTACGCTGCGCCACACCGTGATACGCGACGCCGAAAACCGCATGATACTAATCCCGAACAACAAGATAAACTCAAGCACCATCATCAATTCATCCTACGGTGACACGGCCACATGCGCCTTCGTAGAGGTGGGAGTCTCATACACGGCTGACCTGAACCACGCCATCGACACCATGCGCGACGAGGTAATGAAGCACCCGTTGCTCATCGACCACCGCTCGGAAGACGACAAGAAGAACGGCACGCCGCAGGTAGTCATCCGCGTGACAAACCTCGGCGACTCGGCCATTACCCTGCGCGCATGGGCCTGGGCGTCAAGCTCCGGCAACGCATTCACCATGAAATGCGACCTGCTCAAAGCCGTAAAAGAACGCTTCGACCGTGAAAACATCGAAATTCCATACCCGTACATCAACGTTGTAAAAGCATGATTTTCAGTTGACGGGTAACGAGAGACAAGGCCGACAGGCCGTATATGGCGTATAACAAAATGACAAAACAAATGGCGGAAACACCTGCCGGCACAAGCATAAAGCACGTGACGGACAACAAAAAGCGGTATCTTAAGCTCCTACTGCTGGGCGACGAACAGGAATCCATGATTGACCGGTATCTTGAACGCGGTGACATGTCCGTAATGCTTGACAGCTACGGCCGGGCCATAGCTGTAGCAGTAATGACAGACGAAGGCGGCGGCGTATGCGAACTGAAGAACATAGCCGTAGCTCCAGACTGCCAACGCAAGGGGTACGGAGCAACACTTGTTAAACACCTTTGCAACGGATGCAAGGGCAAATACCACACAATGCTTGTCGGAACAGGCTCAACCGCAGGCACATTGAAATTCTATGAACGTTGCGGTTTCACTTATTCACACACCGTAAAGGACTTTTTCACCGACAATTACGACCACAAGATAATCGAAGACGGCAAAGAACTGAGGGACATGATATACCTTAAGCGCACATTAACAACAACGCCCGATGCCGCAAAATGATGACGGAACTGTAAAAAAACATCATGAGCAATACCGCAAATAACGGAAAGAAGACCGGCATGACATACACAACGGCCTGCTGCGGGTTCGACTGCAAGGAGTGCCCCTTATACGGAACACAAGGCAGCCAAGGCCATGCCATGCGTTGTACAGGCTGCCGCGGCGAGGGCATACGCCACCCTTTCTGCGACGACGGATGCCAAATACGCCGGTGCGTAATGGCCAAGGGCATCGCCACCTGCGCCGAATGCAGCCGCATCAGTTCATGCCCCACTGTGGCAGAACTGTTCAGCCGCTCGCCGAAAGCTAAGGAGCGGTTGCTTCCATAACATCCATACCGAACGTCAGTCAGCCCCTTTCATGTTCAGAGCCTGCATGAAACGCTTTACCACTTCAGGCTTTCCCACGTGTTTCCCCTCGTCTTCGCTCAGCTTGCAGGTGTCGTTATAGAACGTCCATGACTCCGTTATCTTGGCCGCAACAAGCTTTATCACGATGTTCATGGGCTTCACCCCGTCGAAGTCATTTGTGAAGTGGGTGCCTATTCCGAATGAAGGCTGGCAGTAATCGGTGGCATACTGCTGTATGGCTATTGCCTCGTCGGTATCCAGCGCGTTGCTGAATATCACCTGCTTCGTTTTCGGGTCGATGCCCAGCGAGCGGTATTTCTCCACTATGCGCATAAGCTGCCGGCGATTGTCTCCGCTGTCGATGCGCAGTCCCTTGAACAGATTGGCAAAGTCTTCGGAGAAGTTCAGGCTGAAGATGTCCCACCCGAAACTGTCGTAAAGATACGTGCCGAGCGCGCCGCGGAACGTGTTTCGCCATGAATTCATGGCTATATGGTTAGCCATCTGCGGCCCGTACATGCCGCCGATGGCGCAGACAAACTCGTGAGCCATCGTGCCTACGGGCAGCACGTCGTGCTTCATCGCCAGGTAGACATTGCTCGTTCCGACAAAACGCCCCGGCCACTCGCGGCTCTGATAGCAGTCCTTCATGGCGCGCACAACGGTGTCCTCGGCCTTGAACGAGGCGCGGCGGCGCGTGCCGAAGTCGCTGAACACGCATCCGGCGGCCAGCAGCCGTTCGGCCTTATGGTATGTCTTGGCGTAGTAGTCGTCATAGTTGAACAGCCTGTCCTGCCCCGTCATTTCATAATAAAGGTCGGAAATGATGGCGAGCACCTTCACCTCAAGGAAGATGGTTTCGGCCCATCCGCCCTCGAACTCCACGTGAAGGCGGCCCTCGTCGTCCTGCCATGCCTTAGCCCAACGCCTGCTGAAGCGGAAGCCCTTGAGGTAAACGTAAAACCACTCGGGCAGGTAATAGCACTTGCGGCGCATGAAGTCTATCTCGTCACCGGTAATGACGACATCCTCGAGCGCGGCTATCTGCTCTTCAAGCTCACGCGCAAAGCCCGGCGGATAAACCGTGCCGTCCCTGTCGGTGAACGTATATTTTACCTGCGCACGCGGAAAATTGTCTATTACGGCGCAGCACATGGTAAACTTGTAAAGGTCGTCGTCGGTGAAGTGGGTTATGATTTGTCTCATAGTCGGATGTTTTTTTCATAGGCATGCACATGCCTTCAAAAAGCACGTAAGCCATCGCCAAAGGTAACACTTGTTTTTGAATTATGCAAACCTGCAACGCTTTTTGGCTGGCAAAACCTGCCCGGAACGGAAAGTTATCACTACTTTTGCAGAAAATTCATTGCAAAAAGACTGTATAAAATGGCAGCTACAACATTCAGAAAGGCCGTCGAAAGCGACATCGACGGCATAATGACAATCATCAGGCAGGCCGTAAGCCAGATGCTCCGCGAAGGCAAACGCCAGTGGAACGACACCTATCCGCAGCGCAGCCACATTGCCGGCGACATTGCCCGAGGCTGCGGCTACGTGATGTGCAGCGGCGAAGGGCTGGCGGCTTACGGCGCGGTGATGTTCGGCGGAGAGCCTTCATACGGCTGCATCCGCGGACGGTGGTTGTCTGACAGGCCGTATGTGGTGCTGCACAGGCTGGCCGTGGCCGAGGGCATGAAGGGCCGGGGCGTGGGCGCAAGGTTCATGGCCGAGGTGGAAAAGATGGCCGCGGCGAGGGGCGTGCGCAGCTTCAAGGTTGACACCAACCATGACAACACACGCATGAGGAGGCTCCTCGGCAAGCTCGGCTTCACTTACTGCGGCGACATTTCATACGAGCACGGCGACCGCATGGCCTACGAAAAACTGCTGTAAGGCCGCCACTGCGTAACCCATTGGCAGCCAGCCACTTACCCACATGCCGCAAAACGGCGTGCAAAAGACGGCCTTTTGCGTTCCAAAAGGCCGTCTTTTGCATTGTAAAAGGCCGCCTTTCGCAATGCAAAAGGCGGCCTTTGAAAAGAGTGTCTCTAACTATGTACTATTCAAATTGTCCTTAATGTCACTCCCCTTCGGCTGTAGAGCCGCCGTCGTCGGTGGTCTCGTCGTCCTCGCTTTCAACAAGGTCTTTCCACATGTCGCCCGTAAAGTCGGCGCCGAGGTCAGTCCCTGCAATGCCGTCACATACGCCCTTGTAAGCCACCTTGCGGCCGTAGTTGGCGTCGAAGAGGTTGGGCGCGTCGTTGGGTATCCAGTATTCGTGCTCGTCGGCGGCGTCAGACACGCCCCAGATTACGAAGCCTCCGCGCTGCGCCTCGGGCACGTTCTCCTTGTATGACTCGATTATCATCTGGTAAACGTCCGACTGCTTCTGCAAGTCATCGGCCGTAGGAGTAGCCGTGCCAACCTTGACGTCAAGCTCGCTCACGCGTACCAGCTTGCCCGTGGCGGCCATAGTCTGGAACATCTGGTCTACCTGCTCGCGTGTAAGGTTGTTCATGTCAACGTGCATCTGCGTAGCTATGCCGTCCACCTGCGTGGTGCTGTTCTGGTCGATATAGTTGACAAACTCGATGAGTTTGGCAAGTTTCGACGGGTTTGTCTCCAAGTTGTAGTCGTTTACGTACAGCTTCATGTCGGCCGGTGCGTACTGGCGCGCCAGCTCGAACGCCTTTACGGCGTAGTCCATGCCGAGATAGTAGCCCCAGTAGAAGTGGCCGCTGCCCCAGTTAAGGTTCAGGCCTTCGGTAGTCGTCTCCGTAGGCTCGGCGTCATAATGGGTGGTGCCGTTGTCATCATCCCATGAACCACCGAAGCGTCCGTCTTTTCCACGGTAGTGACCGTCGTCGGTAATAGGCTCGTTGATTACGTCCCAGCCTACGAAACGCTGGTCGCCGCTGACATGCTGGAGCATTCCGCCTATCCAGCTCTCCATGGCTCCGAGCAACGCCGCACGCTTCTCTTCGGGCGTCTTGAGCTCGTAGGTGATAGTGGTAGCGCGCGTTGCGCGGTTGGCCTGTACGCTTGCGCCTTCCTCTTTGCGTGTGCCGAACTCTATGTTGTCGATGTAATAAGTTGTGGCTACCTTTCCGAAGTTGAAACAGAGCTGCTGTGCATCGTCCTTGGTGCAGGTAAACTCTTGCTCGAAAGTAACCCAGTCAGTGCCTATGTTGTCAAACGTGTGGTATATTTCGCCGTTGCCATAGCTTAGGTTCTGCCATGCAAACTGGATAGAACCGCCGGGCGCCGCCGCGCGGATTTGGAAGCGGAGGACGTATGTCTTGCCGTTTTCCAACGGCTCGGTAAGGTTATAAACGAATTGCGCCGAATATTCGCTGCCGGCCGCAGGGTTGTAAAGCTTAGCCGCATACGAGCCGTCAACGCCCTCGCCCGCCACTACTTCACGGGTGGACTCGCCGCCCCATCCGTTCCAAGGGTCAAGCTGCCCTGTCTCAAAGTCGCCATTCTGGAGCATTGTAATAATGTCTCCGTCAGTCTCTACTATCATCTTCGGAGCTATCAACGACAAGAGGTATGTCTGCTGCTGCTGCGTATGCCAAATGAAGTTGTGGCCGAATATCTGCACGTCCTCCGGTGCCTTGGCAAGGAAAGCATCGAGCTTTGTCGTGTTGAGCGCGCCGCTGCTCGTCACCATTGCGTCCATCTTCATGGCGTTACCGGTAACATACTGCTGGAAGTTGTTGTCGCACAGCGCCGCATAGTCAGGGTCGTCCTCGTCGAGATACTTGTCCGCCGAAAGGCCGACGCCGATAGGCGTGCCGGGCATATACTCGGCCATGTAGTTCTTTATGTAGTCGTAATGGTCGATTTGCTCCTGCAATTGCAGCGGAATATCGTCCGTAGTCACGGGGTTGTGGCCGTCGGGCGTATGCCAGTCCATCTTCTCGTCGTAACAGCCGACAAGCAGAAGCGAGCCTGCCAGCATGGGGAATATTATGTTATTCAGTTTCATGATGTTTTCTGTTTATTGTTTGTAAGTTGACAGGTTTTAAGTGACGGGCAGGCCGGCAAGTGTTACTTGCGCCCGGCCTGCTTGTCACTTGTTAGCCGGAATGCGTCTATTACTCTGCCGTCTCCTCCTCGTCGGGGAAGTCGGATATCACCTCGCTCTTGCACGGTACTACGCGCCAGTTGTCTATGTAGATTTCCTGCTTGCAGATGGTAGACTTTACCTCGAGACCGTCAAGCGTGAAGTCGGTGTTGACAAAGCCCATGCCGAAGTTTGAATATGTAGCGGCATTACGGTCTGCCACAACTTCTGCAAACGTAGGAGCGTCGCCGTCAGCCACCTCTGCCGCATACTTGCCAAACTCGCTGAACGGTATCGTTACCGTCATCCACTTACCTTCGGTAGAGAACGGAACGGCCTTGCCGTCAACTATCCACGGGCAATAGAATGCGCACTGCTTGCTGTCTGCATCGTCGTCAGAGCCTATGCCGCCGAAGTTAAAGTTGTTCATCAGGCAAAGCTGTATGTGGCCGGTACCTACCCAAGAGTCAGGCACGTATATGTCGAACTGGAACGCTACGTCGGTAAGCAGAGTTGTGTCTGAAATAAACTCGTACATGCGGCTCCAGTCGTCCATTCCCGTAGCGTCGTCCTTGCCTGCCGTCCAGCATTCTGTGGCACGCGCCTTGCCTGCAGCTATGCCTCCGGCCTGCAAGAGGCGGTCGGGGATAATTTTGAGCACCTTGCCGCGGCCTGTGCCAAGCGGGTCGTCAACGAGGTCAGTAGCATCAATCATGCTGCCGGTCTCGCTCCAATTCCATGCACCTTGTGTGCCTGTACCGTCAAAGTCGAGCACCATGCAAGTGCGGTTGTTAAAATACTCGGCTGACTTCGCCGTGCCGTTGGCACACGTTACGGTGAAAGCACCGTAGCCGCTGACACCACTCGGCATCACGAACGAAAACCATTCGCCCTCTTCATCCTCGGGAGCATTGGTGATGTCGGTCACCTGCGTGCCGTCAGGCAGCGTCACAATGGTAGTTTCCTGAAGGTTCTCGCCGTAGACGGTGACGGTCTCTCCGGGTTGAGGCAGCGTGTTGTCAACGCTCGTAATGACAGGAGAAGCCGCGCGGATGTCGAACTCATAGACATACTCCGTGCCGCTCTTGACGAAGCGGATAGTGTTACGCGCCTCCGGGTCGGCGTCAGTCACAGGTGTATCGGTGCTTACTGACACAATCATGTTGGTGTTGGTGACATACGCCGTGTTGAAGTATGTCTCGTAACCGTTGATGTACAACTCTTTCAGTCCCTTGAAACCGGAACCTTCAATACGTATTGTCTGGCCGAGACGGACAAAGTCCACGGGGCGGTCGGTCACCGTTGCGTCGGCGTCTTCAAGGTAAATCTGCGTCACGGTAATGGCCGAGCTGCCTGAAGCCTCATCGTCATCGTCGCACGATGTGAAGCCGACAGCAACCACCGCGAGGCACAACATCCAAATATATCTTAATGTTTTCATGATGAATTTGTCGTTTTATGTTATTTATCCATCGGTTTTGGGGTTATAAGGTTTTACGGTTATATGGGCATTGCAACGTTTATTGAGCATACCGCACGACCGTAAAACCCACAAACCTTATGACCTCATTTAATTAATTAAACAGTTCTTCTTCTGACACTTCACGCTCGCCAAACTCGTAAGGCACGGTCTGAAGCTTGCCGTTACCGTCGGTCTGGAGATAGTGGTTGCGGTTCTGGTCTGCGTCAGAGTAAGGCAGGCGCAGGCTTCTTTCTGTGGCAACACCCACACCGGGACCGGGATTGGTCCAGTCTTCGTCAAGCTTGTACTCATGAGTTTCAGAATCGTAATAAGACGCGTTGCGGTTTTGGTTGTTGAGATAGTTGATGACTTCCTGCTGCTTGTAGTACGAGCGGCGGAGCAAGTCGTACCAATACTGTCCCTCGAAAGCCAACTCTACGCGGCGCTCATGGCGCAAGTCTTCGTATGTTATTGAGCTCTTTGTGGCAAGACCGGCACGTGAACGCAACTTGTTGAAGTAGTAAAGCGCGGTCTGGTCGCTCGTTGACTGGTCGTTGCCAAGTATCGCCTCGGCCAGGTTGAGGTAAACTTCTGCCAGACGGAGCATGTGCGTATTGATACCGCTCGACTGCTTGTAGCTTACGCCGTTGTCGTCTATTGTACCGACTACATACTTCCTTATGTTGGCACCTTGGCTTCCTGCATCTTCCGTTATACCATAAACATAACCACCGCCACGGGTGTTAAGCTCGGGATATTCCTCTCCATACCAAGCCACAGACTCGTGCTTGCGCTTGTCGTTGGCCTCATATTCCTGGAACAAGTCCCAAGAGCAGTAAGTAGCTCCGCCCCAGTTTGTACCGTCGCAGACCATAGTTGACCATCCGAAATACGACGTAATGGTCTGGTTGCAACCCCAACCGATAGCGTCGGTAGAGCCTTGGTTCCACTGAAGCTGGAACATGTCTTCCTTGCAGTTGTTATTTTCAATCTTGAACAAGTCGCCGTACTCATCCATCAAGTCAAAGCTTGACTCTTCCACTACTTTGAGAGCCGCCTTCTTGGCAAGGTCGAGATAATAGGTGTTACGCGTTCCGCGGTTGAAGTCGGTAGCGGCGTTCGTGCCGTCATACTGCCCGTCTGTGGTAAGTCCCGCCATTGAGAGATATACGCGTGAGAGCATTCCGTAAGCACTGTACTTGTTCACACGGCCTGCGGCAGGCGACGTTTCAGGCAGGTTGGCAGCCGAGTATTCAAGGTCGCGGATGGCGAACTCCATAACGTCAACCTGCGGATTGGCCGGCACAACGTAGTTGTTAACCAAGTCGCTTGTGTTCTCATAGATAATGGCGTCGCCCCACAGCGAAGCGATATACCAGTAAGCCACACCGCGCATGAAGCGAGCCTCGGCCATGCCGCGCGTCTTCGCCTCTTCGCTTACATTAGATGTAGAGCGGGTTTTGATGTTGTTCAGCGCGTTGCTTGCCTGCGCAACGACAGAGTAAAGCGCTCCCCAAGCATCTTGCAGACCAGGACTTAGCGATGTCTCGTTGAAGTTGGTATAGGGATAGATGTAGTCAGAGTATTGCGCCGTTATGTTGTTGGCCCTTCCGTCGCCCATGCCGTAATAGCCTTTGTCGTTAAAGCTATTCCACACATAGTTGTAAAGCGGATACATTGCCTGGTCGATGGCCTCGTCGCTGTTGAAGAAGGTCTCGGCATTGGGGCTGGTAGTATTCTCCTGGTCGAGGAAATCTTCGGCGCATGAAGTAGTCAACAATCCGACAGCCAGGAGCGAACCGAATAAATATATCTTGGTTTTCATTGTTTTCTAAATATATGATGTTATCTTGATTTTTCCTTTGTCACGCTGCATTAGAACGAGATGTTGAGACCAAACGTATAGATACGCGGTGACGGGTAGCGGCCATAGTCAACGCCGGTCATGAGCGCATCGCCATACATTGCACCGACCTCGGGGTCATAACCGCTGTAATTGGTCCACGTATAAACGTTTTGCAAGTTCATGTACACCTTGACATTCTGCAACTTCAGCTTCGTAACGAGAGACTTCGGGAGCGTATAGCTCAACGATATGTTCTGCAAACGGATATACGAGCCGTCTTCCACGTAGCGGTCGCTGACGCGGTTGTTGGCGTTGGTAGTAGACGCGCTGAGACGCGGCAGGCGCGAGTTAGGATTGGTAACATACAGGTTACGGAAGTCATCGTCAGGCAGATTGGGGTCGATAACACCAAGTTTGGCATATCCTGCACATTCCTTCAACAGGTTGCTGTTCACGCGGACATCAGACAGTTCGCGGCCTGTCAGGTTGAGAATGTCGTTGCCGTAGCTGCCGTTGAAGAAGATAGAGAGGTCAAATCCCTTCCAAGAGAAGGTGTTGCCGATACCGTAAGTGAAGTCGGGCTGCGGGTCGCCGATGAACGTGCAGTCCTGGTTGTTGATTACACCGTCGCCGTTTACGTCGGCAAAGATGTAGTCGCCAATCCATGTTCCGCTCTCACTGATGGTGCTGCCTTCGGGTATCGCCACAGGCTTAACCACTCCATTGGCATCCTTATAATAAAAGTCTTCAGCCTTGTCGAAGCGCCCGACAACCTTATATCCGTACAGCTGGCCTACGGGCTTGCCCTCTACGGTGCGCGTGACGGTGAGGACATCGGAGCCGATTTGGAACGTCTTGTCGATTGACGCGCTCTCCGTGTCGAGGCTGATTACCTTGTTACGGTTGAGCGAGAACGTGAAGCTTGAACGCCACTGGAAGCCGCCCTTGTCGATGTTGACCGTGTTCAACGTCATCTCGACGCCCTGGTTGCTCATCGAACCGACGTTGCCCCAAGGATTGGAGGCGGCGCCCTGTCCGTAAGAACCTATGTAGGCCGGCAACGGCAACTGCAAGAGCAAGTCGTCGGTCTTCTTGTAATACCAGTCGAATATGAACTCGATGCGGTTGCGGAAGAGGCTAAGGTCGAAGCCTACGTTCCACGACGTGGTGGTCTCCCACTTCAAGTCAGGGTTGGGAGTATTGCCGTTGAGCACGCCGGTGCCCCATGGTGTACTCTTGGATGAGAGCATAGCCATGTAAGCCCAGTCTGAAACGTTCTGGTTACCGGTAGAACCCCAGCCGAGACGGAGCTTCAAGTTGCTGATAACGTTGCTTGTCTTAGCCATAAACTTCTCGTTTGACACGCGCCAAGCGAGTGCCGCCGACGGGAACCAACCCCAGCGGTTGCCCTTGGCAAAGCGCGAGCTACCGTCGCGGCGGAGCGTAGCCGTAACGAGATAGCGGTCGTCATAAGAATAGAACGCGCGCCCGAAGTAAGAGAAGATGGAGTTGTCGTTCTGCGTACCGTTACCCGTCGAGGCTGTAATGTCGCCCGCCGAAGGGTCGTGGGTGCTGTTGGTGAGGAAGCCGGTAGCCGTGCTTACCTGGTTTTCCCAGTGCGACTGGCTCATTTCCTGACCTACCATTACATTGACAGCGTGCTTCTCCGCAAATGTGTTTTGGTATGTCAGGATGTTGCGCCATGACCAATATTTCGTATCGGTCTTTGTCCAACGGCCCGTGCGGGTATTGTTTTCCAGCTTGCCGAAGGTATAGTCCGGCTCGTAGTAATAAAATTTGTTAAGGTTGTAGTCGGCCGAAAGTTCGGTCTTGAACGTAAGACCTTTATATAATGTAGCCTCAAGACTGCCGTTTATTCGGAAGTTCATCTTCTTATTGTAGTTCTCGCGCATCTCGGCAAGAGCCACGGCGTTGACAGGCATGTAGACATCATCCGGGCCGTCGAAAGAGCCGTCGGCGCTCCTTACCGCAACCGAAGGCTGCTGCTGCAAGGCGTTCATGATGATGTTGTTGTCGGCTCCTACTTCCTGCTTGGAGTCGGTGAGAGAGAAGCTAAGGCTGGCCTTGAGCCACTTCTTCACCTGCGCGTCGGTGTTGCCGCGCAGCGTAAGACGCTTGAAGCCGGAGCCGATGGCGATACCGTCCTGGTTAAGATAACCAGCGCTAATAGAATAGGTGGCACGGTCAGAGCCGCCGGTTACTGAGATGTTGTGGCTCGTCATGAGCGCGCTGCGGAACAAAGCGTCCTGCCAGTCGGTACCGTAGCCGAGAGCTGAAGGATTTACAAAGGCGTCGCTCGCCTCCAAGATGTCCTCTGCCGAACGTGCATTGTGGTGAATGGCATACTCGCGCAAGTTCATCATGTCAAGTTTCTTGGCCATCTCCTGCCAGCCCACGTAGCCGTCGTATGTAATGGTAGCCTCGCCGGCCTTACCCCTGCGCGTGGTAATCATGATGACACCGTTGGCCGCGCGCGCACCATATATGGCGGTGGCGGAAGCATCCTTGAGCACGTCCATCGACACGATGTCGCTCGGATTGATGCTTGCCAAGGGGTTGTTACTTGACAGGGGATCGTTCGTATCAGTGCTCTGCGGCTCTACGACAACGCCGTCGATGACGAAAATCGGCTGGTTGGTAGAGTTCAGCGAGCTGATACCGCGTATGCGGATACTGGTGTTCGCACCCGGCGTACCGGAGTTTGCCTGTATCTGCACACCTGCGGCGCGACCCTGAAGCACCTGATCAATGCTGGTGGGGACGGCCTTCTCAATCTGCTCCGAATTGACAGAGACAACCGAACCGGTGACGTCAGAGCGCTTCATCTGGCCGTAACCTACGACTACGACCTCGCTCAACGCCTGCGCGTCAGATACCATGGTAACGTCAACCTGCGTCCTGTTACCAACGTTCACCTCTTTATTCTGGTATCCCAAATAAGTAAACGTAAGAGTGGCGTTTGGCTGCACCTTAATAGAATAGTTACCGTCAATGTCAGTAACGGCAACGGCCTTGGTGCCCTTTTCTCTTACAGTCGCTCCGATGATAGGCCCCTGGTCGTCAGTGACCTGCCCCTTTACGGTTATTGCCGACCCCTGCGCCATCGCCACCAACGGGAAGACGCTCATGAGTATAAGCAAACCGAGGGTTTTGCAAACTTTAATAGAGTGTTTCATGTTTTGGTTGTTTAATGTTATTTAAGGTAAAAAATATTCACGGCAACAAAATTATGTTATTTAATCTTTTTATTAATTGCTATTTGTTTCATGCACGTTTCAAAACGTCTCAAACGCCAGAAATACGCATTTTAATCGCAATATTTTGACCGTATCTGCATTTGCTGATACAAAATGAAACGCCTTATGGACATTATCGGACAAGAAACAATATTGCGGGCAAATGAAACACTTATGACAGCTGCAGGCCGAAAATATGAGGCTTCATAATGGCTGCACATTTGTACGGCGGATTGCAAATCCGCCGATACGGTTTAGTTGACATTGTTACGGAAAATGTACGACGCTGACAACACCACACGCGGATTGCAAATCATCACGGACACAGAGGATATACTCATACCCAACTCACGTTAAATATTTCGCACTTAAACTGCGGATGAACCCTACATTAACGCTCCCTGAATACCCGTGGCGAGAAAGAAACATACTTCCGGTCTGAAAAAACACGTTTTTCAGCGTCAAACGTAACGCATTGGCAGACAGAGCATTACGCCAACCAATGCAACAAAATGAAACATACGGCAAGACAAAAGGTCACCTTTTGCAGGCCGAAAGGCCACCTTTCAGCCTCTAAAAGACCGTCAACGGCAAGCTTTTCAACGGCCTTCAGGCGTTCACAAGCACATCTTTTTGCAAACCATACATGACAAAATCACACCTTATATAATAATAAAGGCAAATGAGACGGCAAAATTCCGCCTTGCGGAAAACGTAGTTTGAAAATTTCAAATGTCCTGATTTTTTACTCCGGAAGCGGCAGCGACTTTTGAAAATAAGTTAAAAATAAAGACAAAAGGCTTGCCGCACACGTGCATGTCAGAATTTTTTATTACCTTTGCAGCCGCAAAGACGGGCAAGTCTTGTACGGCCAGCTCCCTTCGAATCCTCCAGGGCGGGAACGCAGCAAAGGTAGTTGGTTGTAGCGGCGCGATGCAAGTAGCTTGCCCACCCCGCCTCTTTAGCTCAGTTGGCCAGAGCACGTGATTTGTAATCTCGGGGTCGTTGGTTCGAATCCGACAAGAGGCTCTCAACACAATTCATCATATTTCACGCGTGGGGACATGGCAAGTGTTTCCATTTTTTTGTGCCCGTCCGCAGGCATGTAACCCACTCCTTTTCCTGTTTAGACCAACTTAGACCAAAATCCAGCAAGCTGTTTGTGCCCTAATTCATAATTTTGCAGCAAATGTACGCTGCAAGATGAAGGAATGAAAGAGGACTACACAAAAAACACCGGCAAATGTTTGAACATTGGAATAAAATGCCTAACTTTACCCAATAATACTTATCTACATGAAAAAGAGTTTGGTTTTATTGATGCTTTGCTTTTTACCGGCAATACAATTCGGACAAGACAAAGGCACAATATCAACAGAGGGAACGGTCAAAGGCGAACTAATTTACGACATTGTAGAGCAACAGCCTGAGTTTCCGGGCGGCTACGGAGCCTTGACACAATGGATAGATGACAACCTGAAATATCCCGTAGAAGCCGCCATGGACGGCATAGAAGGGCGCGTCATAGTGCAGTTCATAATCCGCCCGACCGGCAAAATCGTTGATGCAAAAGTCGTCCGCGGCATTGTCCCGTCATTAGACAAGGAAGCGTTGCGCCTGATTAACATCATGCCCAACTGGATTCCGGGACGACAAAAAGGCAAGGCTGTAAACGTGAGATACACAACTTGGATTACATTCAAGCTGTAACAGGCCGGCAAGCGTAAAAGTTCCACACGGCAAAAAGAGGAGCAACCGGCAACCGATGGACTTGTTCTCAAAAGAAAAACGCAGCAAGATAATGGCCGCGATACACTCGAAGGACACGCGGCCGGAGCTTATCGTGCGCCGGTTTCTGTTCGCCTGCGGCTTCAGGTACAGGCTGAACAGTCCGCGGCTGCCCGGCCATCCCGACCTCGTATTGCGCAAATACCGCACCTGCATCTTCATAAACGGCTGCTTCTGGCACGGCCACGACTGCCCCACCTTCCACCTTCCGAAAACCAACACCGCATTCTGGCAGGCAAAAATAGAGCGCAACCGCACACGCGACAAGGAGGAGCAACGCGCCCTCGCACGCATGGGCTGGCACTGCATAACCGTGTGGGAATGCCAGCTCAAGCCGAAAGTACGCCAGCAGACGCTACAATCGCTCGCCTACACGCTGAACAAAATATATCTTGAAGACCACACCATAAAGTACAAACTGCCCGAAGACGAGGAATGGGGAATGGCGGCGGAAGAAGCAATTGAAGGTGAGAAGGTGGAAAAGTGAGAAGGTGAGAACATCGCATAAATGTTTTGTCGTGCTTTCTCACCTTCTCACTTTTCCACCTTCTCACCTTCACTCAAGGTCTACCACCGTTATTCCGGCTCCGCCGAACTGCACGTGTTCGTCGCGGAACGACACGACATTGGGCACTGTGGCGAGGTATTGGCGGATGAGCTGGCGCAGTATTCCCGAGCCGGTTCCGTGCAGGATGCGCACGCGGCTCATGCCAACGAGGATGGCATCGTCGATGAAATAAGTGACGGCGGTTATGGCCTCGTCGCCCAGCATGCCGCGCACGTCGAGGTCTTGCTTGAAGTTCAGCTTGCGGTTGTCTATCGTTTCGCGCGTCTCACGGCTGACGTTGACATACGCCTTCGGCTCCTCCTGCTTTGGCTTCTCCGCCCTTTCGAGCCTGTCGGAACGCATCTTTGTGCGCATGTCGCCGAAGATTACCGTCGCCATCTTGCCGTCAATGCTCTCTATCTTGCCAACGGTGGTAAGCCCCTTTATGCGCACCGTGTCGCCGGGAGACAGTGAAGCATTGGCCTGACCGGCTGTATTTTCATTGTTAATTGTTAACTTTTCATTGCTAATTTTTAGTTTCTCACTCTCCCGGTCTTTCTTTCTCTTCTCGCGACGGGCCTTCCGCTCCTGTATCTGCCGCATCTTCCGGGCTATCATCTCGTCGTTGGCGGCAGCGTCGATGTCCTTCATACCGGCCTTAAACGCTTCAAGTTCTTCGCGTATTTTCTTGGTTTCCGCCTTCTCGGCCTGGCTCTCGCGTATCTCCTTTATAGTCTTTTCGATTATTCGGTTACTGCCAGCCAGCAGTTCTTCGGCCTGCTGTTTGGCCTTCGCCAATATCTCGCGGCGGCTCTGTTCAAGCTCTTTCACCTCGTTCTCGTAACGCGCTATGGTCTGTTCGAGGCTCTTTTCGCGCTGGTGAACGGCCTGACGCTTGTTCTCCCAGTAGCGTTTGTCGCGCACGATGTCCTGCAAGTACTTGTCGCTTTGTATGTAGTCGCTGCCCACAATGTCGCTTGCATCCTTGATTACGGACTCCGGCAAGCCTATTTTGCGTGCTATCTCGATGGCGAAAGAGCTGCCGGGATTGCCGATGGAGAGCTGGAACAGGGGCTGCATCTGCTGACGGTCGTACAGCATTGCGCCGTTCACCACGCCGTCGTGTGTGTCGGCAAAGTGCTTCAGGTTCTGATAGTGGGTGGTTATTATGCCGTAAGCGCCTTTGGCGCAAAACTGCTTCAGCACGGCTTCGGCTATCGCGCCGCCTATCTGCGGCTCAGTGCCGGTGCCGAACTCGTCGACCAGCAACAGCGTGGAGTCGTCGGCATGACGCATCATCTGCTTCATGTTCATCAAGTGGCTGGAGTACGTGCTGAGGTCGTTCTCTATGCTCTGCTCGTCGCCGATGTCAATGAAGATATTGCGGAACACGCCCGTGCGCGAGCGTTCGCCAATGGGAACGGACAGTCCGCACTGAAGCATGTACTGCAAAAGGCCGGCCGTTTTCAGGCACACCGACTTTCCGCCGGCGTTAGGGCCTGAAATTATCAGTATGCGCTTCTGCTGCGTCAGCATGATGTCGAGCGGCACAACGGCCTTGCCCTGCTTCTCAAGCGAAAGGGCGAGCAAAGGGTGCGACGCCCTAATCCAGTCGATGTGGGGATACGGCTCGACGTCTGGCTCAATGCCCTTGATGAGCCGCGCCAGCTCGGCCTTGGCGCGGATAAGGTCGATTTTGGCAAGAAACTTATACGAGTCGAGTATAGGCGCGACGTAGGGACGCACCAACTTGGCGAACTCTGTGAGTATGCGTATGATTTCGCGGCGCTCCTCCGACTCAAGCTCGCGTATGCGGTTGTTGGCCTCAACAACCTCGGCAGGCTCAACGAAGACAGTCTTTCCCGAGGCAGACTCGTCGTGCACGATGCCGCGGATGCGGCGTTTCAGTCCCGGACTGACGGGTATCACAAGGCGGCCGTCGCGCATGGCAGGGGCAACGTCCTTGTCAACAAGCCCCTCGCTCTGCGCCGAACGCAGTATGCCGTAAAGTGTCTTGGATATTGAACCCTCGGTACGCGCCAGCTCGCGGCGTATGTCCGCCAGCGCAGGCGACGCCGTGTCCTTTATGCGTCCGAACCTGTCGAGTATCTGGTCGATGCGCTGGACGAGCTGCGGAAAAGTCTGTACACCGTCCGTCAGGCGGTGGAGCGCAGGGTAAGGATGGTTCACTTCGCCGTCATCGGTTGCTTCGCCGCGGTTAAGATAGGCAACAATGGCGCAGATGGTGTCTAACGAACGGCGCAGGTCAAACAGCTCCGCCTCATCAAGATGTGTGCCCTCAAGGCGCAGACGCGCCACCGCCTGCCTTACGTCGAAGAAATAGCTTAACGGAAAATCGTCGGCCTCTTCCTGCAAACGGCGGAACTCACGCACCTGCGCCAGCCACTCGTTGATAGTGGCCGGGTCGTCAGAAAAGGCCATGGCGTCAACCATATCCTTGCCCAATGTACTAAGGCAACGCCCGCGCAGCAGCGCCCTCACCTCGTCGAAGCCGAGCTTGCTCTCAAAAGTTTTTGGATAAATCATGCTGCAAAATTACTCATTTTGCACGTCACGGCAAAACTCCAAGGCAGCCAATTGCATATTACGGCGTTGCAGGGCTAAAGCCTACAAAACACCAAAGGCCACCTTTTGCACGCTAAAAGGTCATGTTTTGCCTTCTAAAAGGCCACCTTTCGCCTTGTAAAACACGGCCTTTCATAACACACTGGAAATCAAACCGTTACGACGACAACCACAAAACATCGTAAAAACAGCAGGCAGCCGGACTGCAGACAACCAACAATTTTATCACCGCCGGGAACATAATCAGTGCAAAAATATCGCGAAAAATTTGGCGGAATGAAAAAATCTGACTACCTTTGCACTCGCTTTTGAACACAAAGCTTGTCTTCCCGACAAAAGGAGAGATGGTAGAGTGGTCGATTACAACGGTCTTGAAAACCGTCGTGCTGA
>USHW01000025.1 GCA_900554545.1 uncultured Prevotella sp.
AGAGACTTATAAAAAAGATTAACAACAAACTATGCACTTAGTTGCGGAATTAAGGTGTTTAATAAATTAATTAGTTTACATAGACATTGCCGTCAAACGGCGCATATCGTTACATAGCAACGGCAAATGTAATGCTTTTTTATCATACTGTGTAGCCATTACCCACAAAAAATATACGAAACAATGACATTTTACCCATTTTAACACAAGAAAAGCCGTTATGACTGTAGAACATAACGGCTTCTGTAGAAAAAGGCGTGCACGGTTCAGCCCAAAGTGATTGTCTCCACCTCTACATCTTCATGGAGGAAGAGGCGCGCCGACTCGCGGAACTTGTCACTGTTCTCTGTGGTAAAATAGCGGCAGGAGGCATGCCTGGTGCACTTCGCTTCCATTTCGGGATGGCGCGTGAGGTAGTCTTTCAGACTGGCAGCCACATATTCACCCTGTGGTATTACACGCACTCCGCGCGGAGTGTGCTTTAGGATTTTGTCAAGCAGCAGCGGATAATGCGTGCATCCGAGGATGACGGAATCAATGGCAGGGTCGCGCAGCATCAAGGTATCAATGCGCTTCTTCACAAAATAATCGGCTCCGGGCGTGTCATACTCGTTGTTTTCAATCAGCGGAACCCACAAAGGGCAAGCCACTCCCGTAACCGTGATGTCAGGCCACAGCTTTTTTATTTCAAGCACGTAGCTCTCGCTCTTGATTGTGCCCTCGGTGGCAAGCACACCTACATGGCGCGTCTGCGTGATTGTTCCGATACACTCCGCCGTGGGGCGGATTACGCCTAAGACGCGTCGCGACGGGTCGAGCTGCGGCAGGTCGTTCTGCTGGATGGTGCGCAGAGCCTTTGCCGAGGCTGTGTTGCAGGCCAATATGACGAGATGGCAACCCATTGAAAACAGCTTTACTACAGCCTCGCGCGTGAACTGGTACACCACGTCGAACGAACGCGGCCCGTAAGGCGCACGCGCATTGTCGCCAAGATACAAATAGTCATATTGCGGCAGAACGCTACGCACCTGGTGAAGGATTGTAAGTCCGCCGTAGCCGGAGTCGAAAACCCCTATCGGACCGGAAGATAATTCATTATCCATAATGCACAATTCATGATGAATAAATCATAATTCACAATGCATGCTTCATAAATGCCTGCCGGATTATTTATGGTGAATGGGAGGGACAAGGCAGATAAAACGGAAGAGCTATGAATTATTCACTCTTCGTCCTTCACTCTTAACTCTTCATTATTCCTGCCCCGGCGTCCGCCAAATCATGAATTGTGAATTATGAACTGAAAGTCAGCGGTTAGCTAATTATGAATTAAAATATCTACTACCGCCGCCGTAATGTCTTCTCCATATCCGGCGTTGACAAAGGGAAGGGCGTCGCCGTCGGTGTTGATTATGAAAGCATAACCGCGCTCAGTGCCTATGCGGCGCAGCACGTCGGCAAGTTTCGCTTTCAGCGGAGCGTACATGTCGGCTTCGGCCTGTTTCAGCAGGCGGGCAGCCTCGGCCTTGAACGACACGCCCTTGGCGAGAAGCTCCTGCAACTCTGACTGGCGCTTCTTCAATATCGGTTCGGCAAGCTCTTTCTGTCCCTCAAGGAAAAGCTGGTATTTCTCGTTGAACTCCTCTTCCGACCGCTTGGTCTCGTCCTCATACTGCGCCCTGAGCGACTCCATGTTCTTCTGCATCACGGCATATTCGGGCATGGCCTTAAGTGCTTCTGAACAGCTCAAATACCCGAACTTCATCTGCGCCGATGCCGCCAGGGGCAACACGGCCAGGAGAAAGAGGAAAAACATCTTTTTCATAAAGTAATGATTTACGGCTGACCGCCAAAATACATGAGCATGCAGACAGCGGGCAGACAAGCAGACAAGGCGCATTAATAACCCTGTCACTTGTCTGCCCGCTGCCTGTATGCTGGAAAATTATTATTTCAACTTGTTCATCTCGGCCTTCACATCAGCCGTAACGTCCTTGCTCAAAGTGTCGCTGATATAGGGGATGCCGCCCGAAATGTCCATGATGTAAACATAGCCGCCGGCCTTGCCCACGTTCTTGATGGCTGTGATAACCTTGTCCATGATGGGCTGGAGCTTCTCCTGCTGCGCCTTCTGAAGAGCCTGCTGGTTGTCCTGGTAAGCCTGCTGGTACTTCTGCATAAGCTGGTTGATGGCAGCCTCGGCCTCAGCCTTTGCCGTTGCGTTCATCGTACTCTGGTTCTTCTCGTACTCCTCGCCCTTGCGCTGGATTTCAGCCTGCATGGCCTGCATGTCGTTCTCATACTGCTTTGACTGTGCCTCAAGCTCGCCACGGGCTTTGATGAACTCGGGCAGCTCCTGCATGATGGCCTGCGCGTTAACGTGTCCGAACTTCGGTGTTGTCTGTGCGAACGCCGCAAAAGGCACGCACATAAGTAACATTACAAATAACTTTTTCATTTCTGCTAAATCAATATTTTTTATTTTTTCGTTTTTCTATTCCGGGTGCAAATATATGCAAAATCTTATCAACGCGGCGGTTTTAAGGACGAAAGATGCCGTTTTTTAGTTGGAATATCCCAATTTAGACAAAACTTCATTGCTTATGTCGATGCGCGGCGAAGCGAATATTATGCCCGTATCCGACGCACGGTCGAGCACAAGCGAATATCCGCGAAGGTCGCAGATGTCTTTCACCGCATTGTAAATCTCTTCCTGGATAGGCGTCATAAGGCTGGTGCGCTTCTTGAACAGCTCGCCGTCAGGGCCGAAATACTTGCGCTTCAGCTCTGCCGCCTGCTTCTCCTTGTCGTTTATTTCCTGCTGGCGAGCCTGCTTCTGCTCCTGCGAAAGGAACACTACTTCATTCTGATAGTTTTTGTACATCGTCGAAGCCTCGGTATTGAGCGCATCAACCTCGGCCTGCCACTTCTTGGCTACCTGGTTGAGCTGTTCGTCGGCGCGTTCGTAAGCCGGGATGTTCTTCAATATATACTCCATGTCGATAAGCGCGAACTTCTGCGCGCCGGCCGTCACCGACACAAGGGCGAACAAGGCCGCAAAGATGATTTTCCTCATAAAATGTTCTCCTTTCAGTATTTTTTAATGAAACGAATGGGGCTGATAGGGCTAACGCCTAATAGCACACATTAATTCTTCACTCTTAATTCTCAACTCTCCACTCTTAGAACTCCTGTCCGAGAATGAAGTGGAACTGGCTGCCGCCCTTCTGCCCGAATACGGTGTCGAAGCCGTAAGCCCAGTCGATACCCATCAGGCCGACCATAGGAAGGAAGATGCGCACACCAACGCCAGCGGAACGCTTCATGTCAAACGGGTTAAACTTCTTCGGGTCGTTCCATGCGTTGCCGGCCTCAAGGAAGCCAAGGCCGTAGATGGTAGTATTGCCGAGCAGGAACGGATAGCGCAACTCAAGCGTGAAGCGGTCGTAAGCATAACCCTCATAACCGTAAGGCGTGAGGCTACCGTTGTCGTAACCGCGCAAGCCGATGGTTTCCTCCGCATAGCCAGTTGAATATCCGCTCATACCGTCACCACCCATATAGTACGTCTCGAACGGCGACTTCTTGTACTTGTTGTACGAACCGAGGATACCGAACTCTACGCGCGTCATCAGCACGAAGCACTTTGCACCGTTGGTAAGAGCGGTATATGTCTTTGAACGGAACTTCCATTTGTAGTATTCCACCCAGCTGTACTTCTCCTTCTGGGCTGCCGTAGCACGGTCGGAATTATACTGTCCGTTGGCAGCTTCTGCATCGTAAATCGCCGAAAGCGACTTGTAATCCTTACCGTCCCAAAGTGACCACGGCGGAGTGATAGTCAACGATGTCATGAACTCTGAACCACGGCGTGGGAACAGCTGGTTGTCCGTAGACACACGGGAAAGCGTTATGCCGAGGTTGAGGTTGTTGCAGTTACCGTTACGAACGATGAAATACTGCCAGTTCTTCAGCATGTAGCGCTGATATGCCAGCTCGACAGAGAGCTGGAAATAGTCGTCAGGCCAACGCAGACGTTTACCCCAGCCAACGGAAACACCGAACAACTGCACATACTTGTCGGGGTCATAAAAATTCTCATAACTGTTGCTCCAGCTGTTACCGTAGCCATAGAGGTAGTTATAATAATTGTTCATGTACCCGTAGTTGTAGTAATTGCTCGACACGTCAGTCTGCTTTGAGAAGTACGCTCCCACGGTAAACTGGATAGGACGCTTGCCACCGAACCAGTTGGTAGAATAAGAAGCGTTGTACGACTGGTAGTAAGTACCGTTTGTCTGCGCTCCGATTGACAGAACCTCGCCGTCACCCACGGGCATGATGCCGCGGTGTTCCTTGTTCTTATTGAACAGGTTGGCCATTGAGAAGTTGTTGAGTTTCAAGCCGATACGCGCTATGACACCCGTCTGTCCCCAACCGAGGGAGAACTCGATTTGGTCATTTGACTTCTGCACGAGCGGCCAGTTGATGTCAACGGTTCCCTCCTCGTAGTTAGGCTGTACGTCTGGAGCAACCTGTTCGGGGTCGAAGTGACCCATAGATGCGATTTCACGTGCCGAACGTTCCAATGCTTCCTTGGAGAAAAGGTCGCCCGGCTTGGTTCTAAGCTCTCGGCGCACAACGTTTTCATAAAGCCTTGTATTGCCGCTGATGCGCACATGGCTGATGTGGGCCTGCGTGCCCTCCATTATTCGCATCTCGAGGTCTATGGAGTCGCCGACGATATTCACTTCAGTCGGTTGCAGGTTATAGAACAGGTAACCGCTGTTCCAATACTGGTTCCCGACGGCATCCTCATCCTCAGAAAGCCGCTTGTTCATGTACTTCTGATTGTACACGTCGCCTTTCTTCATTCCTAAAAGACGGCCGAGATAGTCGCTTGAGAACACGGTATTGCCCACCCACGTGATGTTGCGGATATAATATTTCTTGCCCTCGTCTACTTCTATGAATATGCTTACGTGCTTGTCGTCCACGTTCCACACGCTGTCGCGCACTATCACGGCGTCGCGATAACCCAGCTCGTTATACTTGTCTATGAGGTTTTTCTTGTCTTCCTCGTAACGCTCCGGCGTGTATTTCTTTGACTTGAGGAACGATGAAAGCTTGCCTGCCTCGTGGATTTTCTTGAAAGCTCCCTTCTTGAAAAGTCCTCCCTTTATTTTAGAGTCGCTAAGATTATTGTTGCCTTCGATTATGATTTGGCGCACCTTCATCTTCTCCTTCTTGTCTATGATGACATCAAGGATTACCTGGTTCTTGTTTACAACGTCCTCACGCTGCATTATGTTGATGTCGGCGTTCTTGTAGCCCTTGTCCTCAAAATAGTTCTTGGCCAGCAGCTTGGCGCGGTCTATCATGTTTGGAGTAATCTGGCTGCCCTTGAGAAGACCGAGCTTGCTTTCCAAATCTTCCCTTTCCGACTTCTTTACACCTTCATAATTTATCGTAGATACGCGCGGACGCAACGCCAAATAAAAGTGGAGATATATCTTTTCACCAACAATCGAATCGACAGCCACCTGCGCCTTCGAGAACAGCCCGTGCCTCCAATACCGCTTTACGGCGTCGGTAAGGTCGGAACCCGGCACTTGTATCTTCTGCCCTATCGACAGTCCGGAGATGCCCGTAAGCATATAGTCTTCATATCCTTCCACTCCGGAAACAGCAATGCCGCCGATGACTCCCGAACGGGGCATCCCGGCGTAAGAGATGTCAGGATTTACTATTTTTTCCTGCGCCGCCATGCTTGCACAAACAAACAATACGGCAAGCAGCATGATATATCCCTTAAATGTGTTCATCTTGTCTGCTTGTAGTCTTGAGTTAATCATCATTTTCCACTTGGGCTTCAGTCTTTCCGAAACGCCGTTGCCGGCCCTGGTAACTTGCGATTGCTTCATGCAGGCACTTCTCGTCAAAGTCAGGCCAATATGTGTCACAAAAATAAAGCTCTGAATATGCTATCTGCCAAAGCAGGTAATTGGATATGCGCACCTCCCCTCCTGTACGGATAAGTAAGTCCGGGTCGGGCATAAAGCTCGTCTGCATGTGGACAGAAACAGTGTTTTCGTCGATGTCGTTGACATCAAGCTTTCCCGTTGCAGCCTCCGCAGCAATTTCTTTCACTGCATTGGTAATTTCCCATTTTGACGAATAGCTTAAAGCCACGACCATTGTCATTGCCGTATTGGCCTTGGTGTGTTCCATCGTCTCATGCAACTTCGCCTGCACCTCAACCGGAAGCCTTCCGATATCGCCGATAACGCGGAAGCGGACGTTGTTCTTCATGAAAATCTCATCCTCAAGAGACGTGAGGACAAGCCCCATCAATGCCGCCACCTCGTCAGCCGGGCGGTTCCAGTTCTCGGTAGAGAACGTATATAAAGTAAGGTATTCAACCCCCAGGCGTGTACATTCCGACGTTATCCTACGCACCGACTCCACCCCTGCCTGATGACCGTAGCTACGCTCTTTGCCGCGTTCTGTCGCCCAACGGCCGTTGCCATCCATGATGATGGCTATATGGCGCGGTATGCGCTCCATGTCTATGTTCGTTTCAGTCATCCTTGTTGCATATTTTACATTTTGGCATGAAACTGTAAGTCAGCGTAAGCTTCAACATCGAATAGCTGTCGGTATTCTTGAATATGCCCGTACTCTCTATCCCGTAAGGGTCTTCAATGCCGTCCAGCTTGTCGCTCAACGAAAAGTGCATGGCCCATTCCAGGCCAAGGTTCAGCCTCTTGCCGAGTTTGTATTTCACACCAGCGCCTATCGGAACATTGGCAGTAAAGGCGCTGCCTGCGTCAGTATCTGCATAAGTCGCGCCTATACCCATGAACACGAAAGGAGTAAGACGTTTGGCTCCCCTGTATTCACGCCCTGTGCCGTAAGGCCAGAAATTATACTCAAACGTGAGTCCGACATCCACCAGCGTATTGTCGAACTCTATCGGATTGTCATGCAAATCCGGATACCATGTCTTCACATCCGCCGAACTTCCCTTGAGCTTACCATAAGACAAATCAAGCTTCAGCCCCATATACGGATTGAACACACGCCTTACTATCAACGACGCCGAAGGCTGCATATTCTTGACGATACTGCCGTTGAAGTCGCCTTGGTAGCTCACAACACCCGCTCCAACGCCTATTTCCATCTTATATTCATACTCGTCTTGCGCATGGGCAGCAAACGTCACGAGCAATGAAAAGGCGGCAAGCAGGACTTTCTTCATCTGTTACGTAAATAGTAAACCATTCATTCGGTGAACGATGTCTGAGCATTCTCCCACGCAAGCTTGTTGAGCCTGCCGCGCCAAACCTTACCCGTACCACCGCATATTATCCATAAATAGTTGTCTTCGTCAGCAACCATAGAGAACACATCCTTGTCGCCGTTTGTGAAGTTTTCAGGCAAATACAGCTCGCCATTTGTGTGCCAGGTTATGCCGCTGTCTTCGCTGATGTAGAAATTGGAGAACGCCTCGGCACTGCTTGTACCAAGTCCGCGGCCGCCCAAGGCAACAAGCTTGCCCCCGTAAACGACCACACACAAGTCTGACAACCGTGGAAGGCGGTACCCGTTGTCCTCGCTGAAGTTCGTCCATGAATGTCGGCGTGAGCCTTCCGAATATTCTTCAATCTTGCCCCACACTACCGCAACGGAATCTTCAGCGTACTCGCTGTTGTCCAAATCCGGATTTCCGGCGACTATTATCCTCTCCGAACTTGCATCTGTTGCAAGCGCCATGCTGCCATAACTTACATTGTCAGCAGGCATCATCGACAAGTCGCCCACAACATTGTCTGCCGCCCATGTAGTTCCGTCGTCTTCAGACATCACTACTCTTCCGTCACCGGCAAAAGCATACAGGTTTTGTTTGCTTGCCGCAATAAGCTGCCTCAAGGCCGCCGCACCCATGGTTTCCCATGTCTCGCCGTCAGCCGAGCGCAACACATTGCCGCCTGAAAGCGTATAAACGTAGCCGTCCTTCGCAACAGCGCTCTTGTATGCGTCGGCATCAAGTGCTATGTTAGTGTCCAACTCGCGCCACGCAAGGCTGCCGTCAGTACTTGTCGAATATACCGACGTTCCGGACTGGCTTGTTCCGAATACCAGAAGCTTGCCGCCGAAAGCAACAGCTTTCATGCCTGACATTGCTGTAAACGCCTGGTTGTCGCCCATATCGTGCCAGTTTATCGAGTCCGGATATTCCTTGTGCACATTCACTTTCACGTTATAAGCGCGGTATGCGCTGCCGTCATTTGAGTAAACGCGGAACTCGCGCGGCTCGGTAAAGTCTATCGAGTCAGAACTGCTGAAAAAAGCCAGCGAGTCTTCGCCCTCGCTATTCTTATAAGCTATCAGCACAACACCGGAGTTCTTGCTGGTTACGTTGCAAATAACGTGAGCCGCGTCGGTTCCTGCCGGCAACGAATCGGGGTTGTATATTTCTTTTTGCAGCTGGTCTATATAGAAATCATACGAACTACAGTCCACATCCGCGACATAAGAACTGTCCGTGCCGTCGGAAGCCTCCGTCACCATCGTGCGTTTCAGGGTTCCAAGCGAAAACGATGTTATTGCCGTGTCTCCGTAATAAACCACATCGCTATAGCTATCGTCTCCCAAGCATGAGACCGTAAGGAGCATTACTGAAAACAACACGACGAAAGGCCGGATAATCCTTTTCATTCTTTCTCTCATATTTGATTTTAGCTGCAAATTTAATCAGAATTCCTTAAATAGAACGCCTTTTACCTTCTTTATTATCTAAAATGGCAAGAAATTGGACTTTTTTATATACATAAAAGGATTTTTTAAAAGCTTTTTAAGCTCACCCGGCAGCCTGTCCGCATTTTGCAAAATGCGTGGAGCCTAACTCCCGTTAACGCCCATAACTACTTTACATTTTGCGGATAGCCGTCAACAAAAAGCCCCTGCTCCAAACAAGTCGGAGCAGGGGCATGTATTGGTTATAAGCACAACGGCTTATTAGAGTTTCGGTCCGGCAGCCACGAGAGCCTTGCCAGCCTCGTTGCTTTCATACTTCTTGAAGTTCTTGATGAAGCGTCCGGCCAAGTCTTTCGCCTTCTCTTCCCACTGTGCAGCGTCAGCGTAAGTGTCGCGCGGGTCGAGGATGTTCGGGTCAACGCCTTCGAGCTGTGTCGGAACAACGAAGTTGAAGTAAGGAATAGTCTTCGTCGGAGCAGCGTCGATTGAGTGGTTCAGGATGGCGTCGATGATGCCGCGAGTGTCGCGGATAGAGATACGCTTGCCTGTTCCGTTCCATCCGGTGTTCACCAAGTAAGCCTTTGCACCGCTCTTCTCCATCTTCTTTACAAGCTCCTCAGCATACTTTGTAGGATGCAGCTCGAGGAATGCCTGGCCGAAGCAAGCCGAGAATGTAGGAGTAGGCTCGGTGATGCCGCGCTCTGTTCCTGCCAGCTTGGCTGTGAAGCCAGAGAGGAAGTAGTACTTCGTCTGCTCGGGGTCGAGGATTGACACGGGAGGAAGTACGCCGAATGCGTCTGCAGAAAGGAAGATTACCTGCTTTGCAGCCGGTGCGTGGCTGATGGGCTTAACGATGTTGTTGATGTGGTAAATCGGGTAAGATACACGGGTGTTCTCCGTTGTGCTCTTGTCGTTGAAGTCGATTTTGCCGTTAGCGTCAACAGTTACGTTCTCCAGCAGGGCGTCACGCTTGATTGCGTTGTAGATGTCCGGCTCGCTCTCCTTGTCGAGGTTGATAACCTT
The DNA here is from genome assembly GCA_900554545.1 of uncultured Prevotella sp. Classification (GTDB taxonomy): domain Bacteria; phylum Bacteroidota; class Bacteroidia; order Bacteroidales; family Bacteroidaceae; genus Prevotella. The sequence goes on from USHW01000025.1 coordinate 9,784, forward strand.
TGCGTAGCAGCCGCCCTCGAAGTTGAACACGCCGTTGTCGTCCCATCCGTGCTCGTCATCTCCGATGAGGAGACGCTTCGGGTCAGTAGAAAGAGTTGTCTTACCTGTACCAGACAGACCGAAGAAGATAGCTGTGTTCTCGCCGTTCATGTCGCAGTTTGCAGAGCAGTGCATAGAAGCGATGCCCTTAAGCGGCAAAAAGTAGTTCATCATTGAGAACATACCCTTCTTCATCTCGCCGCCGTACCATGTGTTGATGATAACCTGCTCCTTAGAAGTTACGTTGAACACAACTGCAGTCTCAGAGTTGAAGCCGAGTTCCTTCCAGTTCTCAACCTTTGCCTTTGATGCGTTGTAAACAACGAAGTCAGGCTCGAAGTCAGCCAGTTCCTCCTCTGTCGGGCGGATAAACATGTTCTTAACGAAGTGAGCCTGCCAAGCAACCTCCATGATGAAGCGCACTGCCATGCGGGTGTCCTTGTTTGCACCGCAGAAGCCGTCAATAACATAAAGCTTCTTACCTGAAAGTTCCTTCTGTGCTATTTCCTTTACGGCAGCCCAAGCCTCCTGTGAAGCGGGCTTGTTGTCGTTCTTATATTCGTCGGTAGTCCACCATACGGTGTCCTTTGAAGTCTCGTCCATCACGATGAACTTGTCCTTAGGCGAACGTCCGGTGTAAACGCCGGTCATCACGTTAACCGCGCCAAGTTCTGTCACCTGGCCCTTGTCATAACCTGTAAGGCCTTCTTTTGTTTCCTCTTCAAACAATACCTCGTAAGACGGATTGTGAAGTATCTCCTTCACGTCTTTGATACCGTACTTGCTTAAATCTAAATTTGCCATTTTAATGAAGTATTAAAAAGTGATTTATCCGTATTCCTGCATGGTCTCTCAAACCGTGTGCAAAGGTACTACTTTTTAATATAACGGCAAACGACAACATGTGTAAAAAAGCCAATCATCAGTCGTTTTTAGGTTAAAGTATTGAAAATTTAAACTCCCCGAAGTACTTTTGCAACTTTCACTTTGCAAAAAACAGGAGATGTCTCTCTTTACAAAATTGCCTTAAACAAAAATTCCCCGTTGGCAGAATTAAATCAGAGTTTATTTAACTCTGCCTATGGAACATAATTACAGATTAAGACAATAACCTAATGTAAAGATTATATTAGAATTTCTGACACTACTACCGACATATTTATAGACCTTTCTTAGCCCGACGTTGTACCGTCCCTCAAATACAAAATGCTTGTATTCATAAGACACGCCAATGGGAATACTTAAGTCAAACCGTTCAAAAAGCGACGTTGAAGTGCTTTCAACACGCTCCGAACGGCTTTCGTCAAATACCCATCCGTCACCATCGTTGTTATAATATTCATTGGTGTTTGACGTCCTTCCTTTAACCAACCAGCCAAACTGTACACCTGCTTTCAATTGAAAGCTCGACCTTCCTATATACATCGACAACAACAATGGAAGTTTAAGATAATGCAAATCGGAAGACATGTCTTTCACGACCCACCGTTCTGTTTCAGTCTCCATGGTTGTATCTGAATACTTTGAGCCTTCAAGACTGTACAACAAGCCGCTTATAATTCCGAATGTAGGACTAAACTGATACTGCGCTTCCAAGCCCAATACACAGCCAAACTTGTATTTAGGATTTGAGCTTAGCCCCGTCGCCTCATCTATGATTATATCGCCTGTCAACTTAGACAAATTGACACCTAAGCGTGGATACAGAGCTACAGTGCCTGGTTCTTGCCGGGCAAAAGACATTGCAGACAAGCCAACAACAACTAATGTCAGCACAATTCTTTTCACTAAAGAGCCATACATACCTAAAAAGTCCTTTTATTTAGTTAGGCAAAGATAGGATATTTGGTGTTCCGAACCAAATTTCATCACAAAAAATAAAAAACTTCAAGTCTTTACAATTATTCCCGGAAAAGCCTTGGAACAAAGACAAAAACATCTGTTTCACCGATAAACGCTTGCAATATATGCTACTTTGCACTAACTTTGCAGACAGAAACAATATGCAACAGACATGCAGATTATCGACCTTAGCAACGAAAACTCCATCATCGGGCAGTACATGGCCGAGATGAGGGACAAGAACTACCAGCAGAACCGCCTGCTGTTCCGCAACAACATCACGCGAGTAGGAGAAATGATGGCCTACGAAATCAGCAAGACTCTCACTTATGAACCGCGCGACGTGCAGACGCCTCTCGGCGTTTCAACCGTCAACGTGCCTGCCGACAAGGTGATACTTGCCACCATCTTCCGCGCCGGACTGCCCTTCCACAACGGCTTCCTCAACGTATTCGACCATGCAGGCAACGCCTTCGTGAGCGCATACCGCGAATACACTAACAACGAGCACACGCAGGTGGGCATACACGTGGAATACCTCGCCACGCCAAGCGTAGAGGGAAAGACGCTCATCATAGCCGACCCGATGCTGGCAACAGGCGGCTCGATGGAGCTTGGCTACAAGGCTTTCCTCACCAAGGGCACGCCCAAGCGCATACACGTGGCCTGCGTCATAGCGTCGCCCGAGGGCATAGAGCACGTCAAAAACACGTTCCCCGACGACAAAACCACCGTTTGGTGCGCCGCAATAGACCCCGGAATGAACGAGCACAAGTACATTGTGCCGGGCTTCGGCGACGCCGGCGACCTGTGCTATGGAGACAAAGTATAAGTTAGGGAGTGAAGAGTGAAGAATTAGCTGCCAAATGCCGGCTGCAAATCAACACGGACTTAAAAAACGTAAGTTCAGTATATGGTCAATACCTCCACATGTCCGTGCGGATTTGCAATCCGCACCTATAACTATTGTAATGGCGGATTTACAATCCGCCGCCAATGTTTAAGCCTGTTTTGTACGGGATTACAAATCCCGGTTGCACCTTACGCGGATTGCAAATCCGCGCGGACGGTGAACAGGTAATCAAGCCCCTCCCTTCGGGAGGGCTGGGGTGGGTCTGTTCTTAATTAAGAATGAAAAATTAAAAAATGGATAATTATGATTACCTTTGAGGCTGCCTATTAGCAAAGGTAATCATAATTATCCATCATCCATTCTCAACTCTCAATTCAAAAGGTCACCTTTTGCAATGTAAAAGGTGACCTTTTGCAACGCGAAAGGCCGCATTTCGCAATGCAAAACACGGCCTTTTACAAACAGTTGATTATCAAAGCGTTGCGTAGCTGTACGCCAACGGCTGCGCCAAATCACTTGTCGTCCCAGTTATCCGTTCTAAACGAGGACGCCGGCAGACCTGCATAGTTGAACAGGTTGCAGTCGGTATAGTCTTTGAAACAGAACCTTACGGCCACAGGCTGCGCAACCTCGTCGCTCCAAACGATGACTTTCTTCGGGTCGTTGCTTATCCTCGCCTTCGCCGGATGGAACACCCTGTCGGCACCGGCAATCTCGAAGCCGCGTATGTCTTGCCTGTAAGACGTTACTCCGCGGCCGGTGCTCTTGAACGTGACGGTGGCCTCCTTGCCTTCTATTTTCATTTCCTGGAACATCGGCCCGGTAACGGGAAAGCCCTTCATGCCGTATGTCAGCCCCAACGCAAGGTATGCGAAGCGGTCGCCCACCTCTTCTTTCTTCATCGGGTGGATGGTGTTCGGATAGCCCACGTCGGTCAATATTGCCATGCCGGAGTTTGGAATCAGGTCAAGACACTTCGTCTGCGCCTCGCGCAGGTATGCCGAGTTATTGCCCTTTCCCTCGCCCCTGCCATAATTATATGGTGCTATCTGGGCATAGTAGAACGGGAACTCGCCCTGTCCCCACTTCTGTCTCCAGTCGGCAACCATGGCCGGCAGCAGCCGGGTGTACAGGTCGGGATAGTCAACATTGGCCTCGCCCTGATACCAAAGGCAGCCGCGTATGCCGTAACCTACGACAGGCGCAAGCATGCCGTTGTACAGGATGTACTCGTTCTGCACCTCCTCGATGTCCTTGAACGGCGCCACGCCCTCGGCGCTCATCCACGCCTCGACGCGCGAACCGCCGTAAGCCGTGTGTATGATGCCCACCGGCACGCCCAGCACTTGCCTGATTTTGCGCGCAAAGTAATAGCCTGCCGCCGTGAAGTGGGGCGTGTTTTCAGACGATGCGGCCTTCCATTCGCCGGTGCATTCGGCCAGCGGTTTCGAGTCCATTTTTTGCCCTACGGTGAACATGCGGATGTTGTCGTCGGTCGAAGTAACCACCGCGTCGAGCGCGCCTATTACCGGGTCGTTGTAGCTTCCGTCGATTGTCATGTTCATGTTCGACAGCCCGGAGCACACCCAAACCTCGCCTATCAGCACGTTGTTTATGGTTACCGTCTCGCCGTCGCTTATCCCGATGCTGTACGGACCGCCGTAACGCGGAGTCTCCACCATGGCCTTCCACTTGCCGTCAGAGCCTATGGCGGCGGTGTATTCCTCGCCGTTCCACGACGTCTTTACCGTTACCTGTCCTTGTTTTCTGTCGCTTTCGCCCCATACGGGGACTGTTCCGAGCTGCTGCATCACCATTCCGTCAGAGAATATCGCAGGCAGCTTGACCTTCGCCGAAGCGTCGCCGCAAGTGCCTGCGAAGCAAAGCAGGCACGCGGCGGCTAAAAAAGAAGAGATTTTCATGGTTGTTGATATGTTCGGTTTTTTATTCAAGAAGTTAGAGAAGTCATAGGAGTTAAAGAAGTTACAGCCAATAGCTTTAAGCCTGCCAGCAAGGCATTTGGCTTTAACTTCTCAGCAAGCGAAGCGCAGAGAATACTTACACAACATGAATTTGATACAAGAAAAATCCTCCTTTTTTAAAAAAGGACTTATAGAGTTTTGCATTTCAAAAAGTCGGTTGGTATCTGTCATTCCGCGCTTCGACGCGGAATCCAGTGATAGCAGCCAGACTTTTCTTTTGCTTTTAGTACTGGATTCCGCGTCGAAGCGCGGAATGACAGATACCAACTGACCGCTTGAAGTAGGATTACTACCACATTCCCTTATACAGGATTCACGTTTCATAACGCTTTTAACTTCCACAATCATTTTCCTTTTTAATTTACTCCATACATATAGAAGCTACTTCCCGGCCTCCGCCATGTTCCTTGCCGGCATGTCGAGGCTCAGCGGAGCCTCCCTGCGCAGCATGCGCGCGGCCTCGCCCGTGAGCCAAAGGTAATGGTCGGAGGGCTTGCCGTCCATGTCGATGAACTTGGCCTTGTCGCTTACCGGAGGGTTGTCGGTACACTTGAAGATGGCCGTGCCCTCGTCAATCTCGTCGAACATGGCAACGTATATCATCTCCGCGCCTGCAAGCATGGCCGTTGACAGCTGCTGCCAGTAGAAGCGTCCGCCTTGCCGTGGGATGCTGCCCACGGGCTTAACGTCGTCCGGGAACTCCCTCTTGCTTAGGTTGTGCCAGCTGAAACCGGGAGTTACCGCCGGTACGTAGGCCACTCCGTTGTCATTGTACCAGCGCAGGTCGCCTATTATAATGTCGCGGTAGCGGTTCATGTCGTTGTGCAACAGCGGCGAGAAACGCTGTATGGTCCACGGCAACACGAGGTCGGCCTGCTTTATAAGCGTGTGCAGGTAAGGGTCGTGTACGCAGTCGGCTTCAAGCGTGCGCCAGAACGTCGGCACGCCGAGCATCACCGCGCAGCCGCCATATTCGGGGTCGTTCTTCAGGAAATCGATGAGCCTTTCCAAGCCGATGTTGCGTATGTTGTACGGCCTGTCGGGAAAACCCACGCCCCATATCGCCACCACGGGCTTGCCGTTGTGGTGCAGGTAGGTGTTGCGTCCCTCGGGGTTTGTCACGTGCATCTCGTCTACAAGGCGTTTCCAGTCGGCTATGACAGACGAGCAGTCCTCGCCGTTGCCTTTCAGTCCCGACAGGTCATACATAACGGCGATGGCCCTGTCATACTTCTGTGCGGCATCAAGCGCATAGCCGAGTATCTTGTCCGGCGCGCCGCCTTTGCTTTCGGGACGTGTATAATCGAAGAAACGCTGCATGAAAACACCGTCAAGTCCGTATTCGGCCATCCACTTGAAGTGCAGGTCTACGGTTGACTTGTCGGCCGAGCTGAACACTCGCGCCGGGCTGCCGTCGGCGTGTTTGAACGTCGTCTCGTAAGTCTTTTCATACTCGCTCACGTCCGGCCACGCGTCAACGGTGCAGTGGTCTTCGTCAAAATCCTTGCCCACGCCGTAGTGACCGAAGCCTTGCCCCGTGCCGTCTTGCGGTCCGCGGAACCACCCTTGGTAACCGGCCATAATCAGTCCCTTGTATTCAGGGTATGAAGTCTGCTGCGCGTGCTTCGTGGCTGCCTGCGAACTGATGCCCACCGAGAGGCATACCGCCGCAATAATAGTCTTTATCCTCATTGTCATGTAATATTGCTTGCTTATTGTTTTTCATGAAACGCCGCAATTGCCTGCGGTTTACGGAGCACAAAGGTACGGCCCGACGATAAAAAACCGCTAAAATAACGGATAACCGACGATTAAAAATCAATTAAATTGACACCGCCCGTGAAATTAACCGTTTTAATCTGTTTCACGGCGGAATGGCAGCGAGGAAGAACCGACCACAGCCTTAACCAAGACCCACCCCAGCCCTCCCGAAGGGAGGGAGCTTGATTAGCTGTATTCCGTCGATGCCGATTTGCTATCCGCGCATGGCTGAATGGGAAAAAGGTAATCAAACTCCCTCCCTTCGGGAGGGCTGGGGTGGGTGTTTGTTAGGGCTGGGGGGGGTGTTTAATTGATGGTCTTTTGCCTTCCAAAAGGCCACCTTTTACACGCTAAAAGGCCGTCTTTCGCAATGCAAAAGACGGCCTTTTGTAAGTCGTTGAAAATCAATATAATTGAGAATGGAGAGTTGAGGATTGAGAATTATGATTACTTTTGCCAATTATCAGCTTTCAAGTGTAATCACAATTCTCCATCCTCAACTCTCCATTCTCAATTAGAACCTTCGTGTATGAGCCTCAACAGATGCTCCACGGCTTCCTCTTCGGGGATGTTTTTCTCCACGCACTGCTTGCCCTTGTACAGCGAAATGCGGCCACGGCCTGCGCCTACGTAACCGTAGTCGGCGTCGGCCATCTCGCCCGGTCCGTTGACAATGCAGCCCATGATGCCTATTTTCAGTCCCTTCAAGTCCTTCGTTGCCTCCTTGATGCGCGCAATGGTGGAACGCAGGTCGTACAGTGTGCGGCCGCAACCGGGGCAGCTTATGTATTCGGTCTTCGACGTTCGCAGACGCGCCGCCTGAAGTATGCCGAAGGCTGTAGCCGTGATGTCGTTGGGCGCAAGCGTGCCGTCGTTCATCAGCCAGAGGCCGTCGGTAAGTCCGTCGAACATCAGCGCGCCCATGTCGGCTGCCGCCTCAAGCTGGAAGTCGCCCTTCTCCGCCTGCGAATGGCGGTACATCTGGCAGAAGACGACGGGGTTCGTCACACCGGCGGACATCATCTCATGCAACAGCGCACGCTGTTCGCCGAGGCGGTTCTGGTGGTTCGACATGCTGACAACCACCACTTCAGGGTGCGCCTTGAGGCAAGGTATGTACTCGTCGGCGGCGACGCCGTAAGGCAGTACAAGGAACTTGACGTCTGCCTTGACCTGCGCTATCAGCGGCACGGCGTTGTATGGGAAGATGGGATATACGTCCTTGGTGTCGTCGAGCGCGGCGTACACGCCGAAATCAACGATGTAACGCTGTCCCTCAACGCGCTTCTCTGGCAGCTGCTGGCCGGTGTACACATAGTCGGGCACGATGTCGCCGCCTGCGTTCAGACGCGAGGGGTCGCCACCTTCAAGCATCGAGGCTATCACCACGGGCACGTTTCCTCCGCCGATGTTGCCCACCGGGACAGTATTCCGCCGTTCGGGGCGCAGCCAGTCGAAGCCCGGAGCCTCGCTGCCGGGTATCGGCGTGTGTCCGGCGCGGCGCGTGATGTAGTCAACAAGGTGGCGCGCAACGGGTATTTCTTCCTCCGGTTCCTCGCTAAGCGACACGCGCACGGTGTCGCCTATGCCGTCGGCCAACAGTGCGCCGATGCCCACCGCACTCTTTATCCGGCCGTCTTCACCCTCTCCGGCCTCGGTCACTCCGAGGTGAAGAGGATAGCTCATGCCCTCGCGTTCCATCTCGCTTACGAGCAGACGGACGGAGCGAACCATCACGACTGTATTGCTGGCCTTGATTGAAATGACAACGTCGTCAAACCGTTCGCGCCTGCAAATGCGCAGAAACTCCATGCAGCTCTCCACTATTCCTTCGGGAGTGTCGCCGTAACGCGACATGATGCGGTCGGACAGCGAGCCGTGGTTGACGCCTATGCGCAGGGCGGTGTGGTTCTCTTTGCATATATTCAGCAGAGGAACGAAGCGTTCCTCGATTTTCTTCAGCTCTGCGGCATACTCCTCGTCGGTGTATTCCAGATGCTTGAACGTGCGCGCCGGGTCAACGTAGTTGCCGGGGTTTATGCGCACCTTCTCGGCATACAGCGCGGCCACTTCGGCCACGTGGGGGTTGAAGTGGACGTCGGCCACGAGCGGAGTCATGTACCCGTCGGCCCTCAGACGCGCGTTGATGTTCTTCAGGTTCTCGGCTTCGCGCACGCCCTGTGTCGTCAGGCGCACGTATTCACCGCCTGCCTTGATTATCCTTTCAGCCTGAGCCACGCTCGCCTCGGTGTCAACGGTCGGCGTTGTAGTCATCGACTGTATGCGGATAGGCCACTCGCCGCCCATCGGCGTGCCGCCAACCTGAACCTCGGAAGCCGCGCGGCGGCGGTAGTTGAATAAGTCAACCATATTGAATGAATAATGAAAAAAATGAATAATGAATAATCATCTTGAATGAAAAATGAATAATGAACAATGAAAAAGCTGCAAATCCACAGGCTTATTATTCATTGTTCATTATTCATTTTTCATTCAATCAGTTGGTTTTATACTCATACTTGACCTCTGCCAGTTCCTTGTTGGCCTTCTCTATTTTAGCCCCAAGGCCGGCCTTATAGTCGGCAAGGCGCGCCGCTATGCCGTCGTCGGCAAGGGCAAGCATCTCCGTTGCCAGTATGGCTGCGTTCATTGCGCCGTTCACTCCGACAGTAGCCACGGGTATTCCGGGGGGCATCTGTATGATGCTAAGCATCGCGTCAAGGCCGTCGAGCATGCCTTTGATGGGCACTCCGATGACCGGCAGCGTGGTCGATGCGGCTATAACGCCCGGCAGTGCGGCAGCCATGCCCGCCCCGGCGATGATTACTTTTATGCCGCGCGACTTGGCCTGCTTGGCAAACTGCTCCACAGCGTCGGGTGTGCGGTGAGCGGAAAGGGCGTTGACCTCGAACGGAATGTGCATGTCGTCCAAGAACTTGCAGGCTTTTTCCATTACGGGCAGGTCGCTTGTGCTGCCCATGATAATGCTAACTAATGGTGTCATAATATATTGTTTTTAGATTATTGCAGCTGTCAGAGCACCAACACGGACACGAAGGCGCACGCAACGCCGACGAGGAAGCCGAGCGTTATCTCGTGAAGTGAATGCTGGCGCAGGAGCATGCGGCTTGTTCCCACCAGTCCGGCGAGTATAAACACGACGCAGAGCCACCACACCGGATTGAACCCCAAGATGGCGGCGAAGGCCATAAGCGCCCCTGCCACGCCGCCGATTGCGGCCATGTGGGTTGACACCTTTATAAAAAGGTTGACGATGGCGCACACCACCTGTATCACCAAGGCCGCCATAAGGATGCTGCCCATGAAGTGAGGCACGTGGACGTAGGCCATGATGTAGTAACACAACAGGTAAGAAACGATGGAGATGACATACGGTATTACGCGGCGTTCCTTGCTCGCAACCATGAAAGGAGGCCAGCCCTGGTAACGCCGGTAAAGGCGTATGAGCAGTGACGGCAGTGCTATTGTGAACACCCAGAACGTCACTACAAGGAACAGCTTGTACACCCACGGCAACAAGCTGAGGTATGTCATTGTAAGAAGTACGGCCAACCCCACAAGCGGAAGGTAAAATGGGGTGAAGATTACGCTAAGAGCCTTGGCCGCAAAGATTATATGCTTTTCTCTCATCTTTTCCTAAGCCGGGCAACGGGAATGCCCATCTGTTCACGGTATTTGGCGATGGTGCGCCTCGCCACGGGGTAACCTGCCTCGGCCATCATGCCTTTTATTGCGTCGTCGCTCAACGGAGCGGACTTGTCTTCCTTGTCGATTATGTCTTTCAGGGCGGCCTTCACGCGGCGCGTTGACATCTCTTCGCCGCCTTCGGTCTTTACGCTGTCGCTGAAGAAGTGGCGCAGGCGGAACGTGCCCCACCGCGTCTGGGCGTACTTCATGTTGCTTACGCGCGACACGGTAGATATGTCAAGCCCGGCGCGTTCGGCCACATCCTTGAGTATCATGGGCTTAAGGTCGCTCTCATCACCGTCCTGGAAGTAGCGTTTCTGGATGTCGATGATGGCCTTCATCGTGACGTACAGCGTGTGGCGGCGCTGCTTCACGGCGTCTATGAAACCGCGTGCGCGCTCCACTTTCTCCTTCGCATAGAGCAAGGCTTCTTTCTCGCGGCGGCCCATGTTGCGCTTATTCTGCTGGTATTCCTTCACCATATCGGCGAACGACGGCGACACATACAGTTCGGGCACGTTGCCTCCGTTGATTGTGAAGGTCACCGTCCCGTCGTCGGCGGTGTCAACTATGAAGTCGGGGGTTATCTGCCGCGCACCCATTCCCTCGGTCTCGCCGAGTGCGGAGCCGGGCTTCGGGTTGAGCTTCAGCAGTTCGGCGTGTACTGCCGAGGCAGTGTCGGCGTCGAAGCCGAGCTGCGCCGAAATCTTGTCCCACCGCTTGTTCATGAACTCGTCATAGCATCTGGAGATTACGCTCTCCATCTTCTGCCGCATCGGAGAGTCCGGCCTGCGCCCGATTTGCAGCAGCAGGCACTCGCGCAGGCTGCGTGCGCCCACTCCGGCAGGGTCGAACGTCTGCAACGTATGCAGCACATCCTCTATCTCATGCTCGTCGGCGTCAATGCCATGATACACCGCCAGCTCGTCGCTCAGCGTGCCGGCATCCTTGCGGAGCAGTCCGTCGTCGTCCAAAGAGCCTATGAGGTATTCCATGATTTCGCGCTGCCTTGGGGTAAGCTCGACGTCAACCATCTGCTCTTTCAGCCTGTCATAGAACGACACGGTGTCGCCGTAGGTCATCTCCTCATAGTCGGCCGTCTGCCTGTCGGCGGCCTGCTGCACGGTGGGTTCAGGCATCTCGTCGTCCATGCCGAAGCCCGACAGAGCCTCGTCAAGGGCCGACTCGCGCTCCTCACGCTCCTTCTCGGCATCGAAGTCGCCACTGTCGTCAGCCTCTCCGCCGCCGTCTTCCACGCCGTCATGCACGTTGTCGGCATCCGGCTCGCGGCTTTCGAGAGCAGGGTTGTCGTCAAGTTCGGCAGTGACGTTCTGCTCAAACTCGGTCAAAGGCATCTCCAGCAGCTTCACCACGAGCATCTGCTGCTGGGTAAGCCGCTGCACCTGTACCTGCTTCTGCACCTGCGCCTGTATGAGTTTCTGTACCATAACGGTGCAAAATTAATATTTTTCCATGAATGGCGGACAAGGAATAATGAATATTTTTACGGCGGCCGGACATAAAAGCCGATACTTGACGGCCACGCATACGGCGCAGGCACGGAAAAGCACACGCCCTTCATCTACGGTTTGAGCCGAACGGCACGGCTGCCGCCTGCCGCACCCGTCAAGACCGGCCGGTGCCAAGCCGTAACCGCCTGACTGCCAGCACACTTGCGAAAGGGCACCTTTTACACTGCAAAAGGTGCCCTTTCGGCGTGCAAAAGACGGCCTTTTGCACGCCAATTTACCGTGTCTTGAATTGACAGTTGATAATTGCGGACGGACTATTAAGATTTGCCGTGCCGGCAGACTGTCTTTATACAGACGAACGGGAAACATAATCTTGCATGTAAAAAAACATGAAAATATCGTTAAAATCCGCCCCTCTTGGTGCATGTTTTTGCATGTCCGCACATTATCTTTAATAGACAAAAACAGTCTGACTGTCGTGAAAAATCACGCAAACAGCGTTTTCATACAATACGTATGGACATGATGCTGCTTTAAGACTACACGCTGATTGACAATAAACGGGAAAGAAGCATGGGACGGAAAGAGAACTACGACACAACTGACGAATCGGAAGTGTTTAAGTATAAAAACTTTGCGGCGACAAGGAGGCGCAAGGAAGCGGCTGCGATAATGACCGCTATAATGTATATCGCCGCAGCCATCGTGGTGCTTGCATGTATCTTCGCCTACGTGTTCGACAAGGTTTAAACCTGAGCTGCGCGCGCCAACGCAGCGTGCCCACACGCCGCCTGACATATAAAACGGACGGTCCCGCAGGCTGCAAGGCCTGCGGGACCGCAATTAAACTAAACCTATTGAAGACGGCAAGGCTGCGCCGCAACAGCGCGCCAGCCATTATCTATGGCTCCCGAAGGAGTCAGTCCTCAACAGAGAAATCATCCTTACCTACTCCGCAAAGCGGGCATACCCAATCCTCGGGCAGGTCCTCAAACGCCGTTCCGGGAGCTATGCCGTTGTCGGGGTCTCCTACTTCAGGGTCATATACATACCCACAAGTCTCACAAACATACTTCTTCATAATCCTTTTCGTTTTAATTAGTTATTCATATAGACAAAAGCCTTCGTCATAAATGCCGTCTGCGGCGCAGCACCTCCTCAACCTTTGCCGCTATATCGCCGGGCGGTATGCTCTTCATGCACAGCATGTCACCGCGCAGGCAGGCCTTTTTCCCTGATATGCTGCACGGCCTGCAAGGCATGTCGGCCTGCACCACATCGGCCAAATCCTGCCCCCAGCCGAGCTGTCCGGCGTTAGGATGCGTCGCACCCCATACGCTCACGACGGGCGCTCCGGCAATGGAAGCCATCTGCATGTTGGCCCCGTCCATTGAAACCATCACGTCGAGATGGCTCATAAGGATAAGTTCAAGACCGATGCCGCCCAACTTTGCCGTGGCGTTCACGCAGCGGTCGAACTTCGTGCTGAACTCGTTGAGCACGGCGGTCTCGGCCCCTCCTCCCCCGAACAGGAACAGGCGGCAGCCCGGATGGCGCGCCGTTATGTCCCTCAAGGCCTTCTCCATCAGTTCAAGCGGATATGCCTTGGCCGGATATGCGGCCAAAGGGGCAACGCCTATCCACACCTCGCCGTCGGCCTTCGGCGTATTGAAACCGTCAGGCAGTCGGCTCATGTCACCGCCTCCGGAAGGGAAAAGCGAGGTGAAGTCAAGCTTCACGGGGTATCCGAGGCGTGCAAACACGTCGGCATAACAGTCGAACGTAGACGGAATACGCACCATACGCTTGTCTGTCTGACTGATGAGCAACTTGCGCAAAGGGCGGTGCTTGTCGATATGTTCAACGCGGAAGCGGTCGATATTGAAGCGCATCCGCAGGTAGTCCGAACGCAACACGCTGTGCAGGTCGGCTATGGCGGTAAAGTTCTTCGCCGTAAGCCTACGGTAAAGGGCGTTCAATCCCTTGACCCCGTAATACTCGTTTTTCAGGTCGGCCTCCATGAAGCCCACGTTCTGCGGCATGTATTCAAAGAACGGCCGGGCGTAAGGACGGCTCAACATGGTTATCCTCACGTCGGGATACTGCCGCGCCAGCGAGTCTACCACGGGAACTGTCATCGCCACGTCGCCCAGGGCTGAAAACCTCATTATAAGTATGTGTTCTGTCCTCATCTGTCCTTCCAGGCGTTAATATGCGTGGGTTATGGAATGATTGACGCACATCCTTACATGGCGGCGCTGTGCGGCGTCCCCGCCGCGGTATGATATGGTGTTACGATTGTCAGTAGATGCCATCGCCTTAATTTAGTCTTTAAGATTCAACAAGACGGTCATTTAATTTGGCAAAGATAGCGATTTATTTCCATTCCGCCAACCAATAAGCGACATTTTTAGTATTTTTGCAAGGACGAGCAACATGTTTCACGCAAATATGATTATCGGGCCATTGGCTCATAAGGCATAAATCCTTAACTCACACGATAAAACTTACGACAATGAAAATAGTCATAGACGACAAGATTCCGTACATACGCGAGGCAATAAGCAGCCTCACCGACGACGCGGTCTACCTGAAAGGCGCGGCAATACGCCCCGAAGACGTGCGCGATGCCGACGCGCTCATCGTGCGGACGCGCACCCGGTGCGACGAGCGCCTGCTCAAAAGTAGCGGCGTCAGGTTCGTCGCCACGGCGACAATCGGCTTCGACCACATAGACGCCGGCTACATGCAACGAGCCGGGATAGAATGGATGAGCTGTCCGGGGTGCAACGCCGCCTCCGTGGCGCAGTACGTAAGGTCGGTGCTACTGCTGCTGAAGCGCGACCGCGGCGCACGCCTCGACGGCATGACGATAGGCATAGTGGGCTGCGGCCACGTAGGGACGAAGGTCAAGGCCGCGGCCGAAGAATACGGGATGCGCGTTCTTGTGTGTGACCCTCCGCGGCAGGAGCGCGGCGACGCGGGCGCATTCGTCACGATGGCCGACATCATGCGCGAGGCCGACATCATAACATTTCATGTTCCCCTGACGAAAAGCGGGCCGCACCCTACGTTCCATCTGGCCGGCGCCGACTTCTTCAGCAACCTTGGCCGCAAGCCGCTCGTAATCAACACGAGCCGCGGCGGAGTGGTGGACAACAGCGCGCTGCTTGACGCCCTAATATATAATAAGGTGAAAGACGCCGTTATCGACACATGGGAGAACGAGCCTGAAATAGACCGGCGGCTGCTCCGCCGCGTATGGATTGCCACGCCCCACATCGCAGGCTACAGCGCCGACGGCAAGGCAAATGCCGACAATATGGTCATCGACGGACTCTGCCGCCACTTCGGCCTGCGCCGTCCGCCGCTCATCGTACCGCCACCGCTGCCGCCGACGTTCGTCCCTTCGACCGACGACGACACCCTCCGCCTGCAACTGTACAACCCGCTTGAAGACTGCGCGCGCCTGAAATCCGCGCCCGAAAGGTTCGAGGAACTGCGCGGCAACTACCCGTTGAGAAGGGAATGGTACATCTGATACCCACCACACAACACCCTACGGCCCACCCCAGCTAGAGGGACGACCCACCCCAACCAAAAGGATAACCCACCCCAACTAAAAGGACAACCCACCCCAACCCTCCCAAAGGGAGGGGGCTTGACATGCTTTTGCAGGGTGGTGTTATTGGCCTTATAAGGCTTATTCGGCCTATTAATCCTATCGTGAGATAGGTCTTATAAGGCCGATAAGCCTGATAAGGCCAATAACATTTTTGCTGTTGGCAATCAGCTAACGGCCTGGCGGGCAGCGGTAATCAAGCTCCCTCCCTTCGGGATGGATGGGGTGGGTTTTCAATAGATGGCTTTTTGCCTTGCAAAAGGCCATCAATTACAATGCAAAAGGCCGTCTTTTAGCAGCCAAAAGACGGCCTTTTGCTAACTTGCTGGCAATCAACAGGTTAACCTGTGCGCCTTATCGGCCGGATAAGCCTTATTTACTGATAGGCCAAATAGGGCGGATAAGCCAGATAAGGCCAATAACACCACCCTGCAAAAACATACCAAGCCCCATCCCTTCGGGAGGGTTAGGGTGGGTTATCCCTCTGGTTGGAGTGGGTTATCCCTTTGGTTGGGGTGGGTGTTCCTTCAGTTTAGGATGGGTGTAAGTTGCCACCCTTTCCCCCTTTCACCCCCTTATTGAGCCTTATTTTATTGCACACATAACCCCGATGTGTGCAAAAGAAAACACTTTTTTGTCAAAAATATTTGCACACTTAAATAAAAATTCGTTCCTTTGCAGCGATTTTTTGAGATTCGAATTTTATTATAAACTTTTTTAAAACATTACAATCATGTCAGAAATTGAATCTAAAGTAAAAGCTATCATTGTAGAGAAACTTGGTGTTGACGAGGCTGAAGTAAAGCCCGAAGCAAGCTTCACAAACGACCTCGGCGCAGACTCTCTCGACACAGTAGAGCTGATTATGGAATTCGAAAAGGAGTTCAACATCTCTATTCCTGACGACAAGGCAGAGACAATCGCTACCGTTGGCGACGCCATCAGCTACATTGAGGCTAACATGAAATAATAATTCCAGACTGCGATAAATGGAATTGAAAAGAGTAGTAGTAACAGGATTAGGCGCGGTTACACCTGTAGGCAACAATGTCGAAGAGACATGGAAGAACCTCATTGAGGGTGTAAGCGGCGCCGCTCCCATTACACAGTTCGACTGCTCCAAGTTCAAGACACAGTTCGCATGCGAAGTCAAGGGACTCAACGTAGGCGATTGGATTGACCGCAAGGAAGCCCGCAAGATGGACCGCTACACTCAGCTGGCCCTCGTCAGCGCGGCACAGGCCGTAAAGGACAGCGGCATGGACTTGGAAAAAGAGGACAAGAACCGCATCGGAGTTATCTTCGGCGTAGGCATCGGCGGTATAAAGACCTTCGAGGACGAAGTGTCTTACTATGCCCTGAACAAAGAGAACGGACCCAAGTTCAACCCGTTCTTCATCCCGAAGATGATTAGCGACATAGCTGCCGGCCAAATATCAATCCATTACGGTTTCCGCGGCCCCAACTATGCGACTACCTCCGCCTGCGCATCATCTACCAACGCTCTGGCCGATGCGTTCAACCTTATCCGCCTGGGTAAGGCCAACGCCATAGTCAGCGGCGGCGCCGAGGCGGCCGTTTGCGCCTGCGGCGTGGGCGGCTTCAACGCCATGCACGCCCTCTCTACACGCAACGACGAGCCTGCGAAGGCTTCGCGTCCGTTCAGCGCAAGCCGCGACGGCTTCGTGATAGCTGAAGGAGCAGGGTGTCTTATCCTCGAAGAATTGGAACACGCGAAGGCTCGCGGAGCCAAAATCTACGCCGAGATGGTGGGCGAAGGCGAAAGTGCCGACGCATACCACATCACCGCGTCGCACCCCGAAGGCCTCGGAGCGAAGCTCGTGATGAAGGCGGCTCTTGAGGACGCAGGCATGAAGCCTGAGGACATAGACTACATCAACGTCCACGGAACATCGACACCCGTTGGCGACATTTCAGAGGCCAAGGCCATAAAGGAAGTGTTCGGCGACGCAGCTTACAAGCTGAACATCAGCTCAACCAAGTCGATGACCGGCCACCTGCTCGGCGCAGCCGGTGCAGTAGAGGCCATGGCGAGCGTGCTGGCCGTGCAGAACGACATCGTTCCGCCGACAATCAACCACGACGAAGACGACAAGGACGAAGAGATAGACTATAACCTGAACTTCACTTTCAACAAGGCGCAGAAGCGCACCGTCCGTGCGGCGATGAGCAACACGTTCGGCTTCGGCGGACACAACGCCTGTGTTATCTTCAAGAAATATGTTGATTAATAACTTCATAGACAAGATAAAGCTCCCTTTCCGCAAGGAAAAGGAGCTTTATTGTTCTTTACGCAACATCATCGGATTTTACCCTCACGACATCAACTTCTACAAACAGGCGCTCATGCACCGCAGCATGGCCAAGCGCAACGCAAAGGGTAAACCCGTAAACAACGAACGCCTTGAGTTCCTTGGCGACGCAATACTCGACGCCATCGTGGGCGACATAGTGTTCCGTCACTTCGAAGGCAAGCGCGAAGGATTCCTTACCACGACAAGAAGCAAAATCGTACAGCGCGAGACGCTCAACCGCCTGGCACACGAAATAGGCATAGGCCAGCTCATAATATCCAACGGACACATGTCCTCTCATAACAGCTATATGGAAGGAAATGCGTTCGAAGCCCTCGTAGGGGCCATCTACCTGGACCGCGGCTACGGCGCGTGCATGCGCTTCATGCAGGAACGCATCCTGTCGCAGCTTATCAACCTCGACAAGGTGGCGTACAAGGAAGTGAACTTCAAGAGCAAGCTGATAGAGTGGTGCCAGAAGAACAAGGTAAAGCTCGACTTTGAACTTGTAGAGCAGAAACGCGACAACAACAACAGCCCGACATTCATCTACAAGGCGGTGATAGAGGGAATTGACGGCGGAGAAGGGCGCGGCTACTCCAAAAAGGAAAGCCAACAGACCGCCAGCAAGACCGCCCTGCAGAACCTAAGGCGCAAACCGCAGTTCATAGACGCCGTGTTCGCCGCGAAGACCGAGCGCACGAAGATGGAGGAAGAGCCGGTGGAGACAGTGCCTGACGTGGAAGCCAAGGAAGACTTCATAGTGCCGCAGACCGGCACAACGGACTCTGGCACGACGGCGGCGGAAACCGACATGGCGGAAAAGCCTGCCAAGGCAAATGCCGTAAAGAGAAAGAACGAAGCGGAGGTTGACGAGTTCGACCTGTCAGACATCAAAGCTTTCTCGGACAAGATGTCGAAAGAAGACATCGTGGCGGCAGCCGAAGCCGCCGCGTTCGCGGAATAAGACCCACCCCAACCAGAAGGAACACCCACCCCAACCCTCCCGAAGGGAGGGAGCTTAGTATGCTTTTGTCGGGTGAGGTTATTGGTCTTATCAGGCGTATCTGGCCTATTCATCTTATTGATTGATAGGGCTTATAAGGCCGATAAGGCGTATATGTTAACCGACTGATTGCCAACAAGTTACCAAAAGGCCGTCTTTTACCTTCTAAAAGACGGCCTTTTGCATTGTAATAGATGGCCTTTTGCAAGGCAAAAGGCCATCTATTGAAAACCCACCCAGCCCTCCCGAAGGGAGGAAGCTTGATTACCGCTGCCTGTCAGGCCATTAGCTGATTGCCAACAGTAAAAATGTTATTGGCCTTATAGGCCGAATAAGCCCTATAAGGCCAATAACACAAAGCAGCAAAAGCATACCAAGCTCCCTCCCTTTGGGAGGGTTGGGGTGGTGTCACATTATCCCATCCAATTCTCCGAAGCTGTCAATTATCCACTCGGCGCGCTCGCGTTCAAGGTCTTCACGCCGTCCGTTGCCGTATGTCACGCCGACGGCACGTACTCCGGCGGCGTGCGCCATGCGTATGTCAAACTCCGTATCGCCCACCACGATGGCGTCGCATGGCTTCAGGCTGTTGTCGGCCAGCGTCTTGAGAACCATGTCGGGAGCGGGCTTGGCGTGCTCCACGTCGCCTGCGCCGAGCACGTATGGCACGTACTCCACAAGCCTCATCTCCTCAAGAAACTCCATAAGCGACGTGCGGAAACGGCTGCTCGCTATGGTTACAAGCAGCCCGGCGCGGTGCATGCTGCGGATGGTTTCGCACACACCGGGGAAGGGACGCACCGTGCCCGGACGGTTGTTCACCGCGAAAATGCGGCGGTATGTAGCCTCGCACAAGTCACCCGTGGCATCGTCCATCGGCATCAGCTGCGTGAAAGTCTGCTTCAGCGGCAGGCCAATCATGGCCGCACACTCGTCGTCAGACCGCTGCGGCAGCCCCACCTCGGCCAAAGTCTGCTGCATTGTACGCACAATGAGTCCGCGCGTGTCGCCTATCGTGCCGTCAAAGTCAAGGATTACGGCTTTTAACGAAGTTTCTTTTTCCATACAAAAAAACATTATATATTCATTTCAATGGTAAGCACGACCCACCCCAACCCTCCTGAAAGGAGGGCCGGGGCGGGTCTCCATTAATCTACTTTTTATTCATCATCACCACATCCACGGTGTTAAGCCTGAAATACTGCTCCGACATATACATCAGTCCGTTGTAAGGATTGGCGCCGCCCCACGAGTTCTTGCAGACGAACCAACGGCGTCCGTCGCCGTCGCGCGCCAGCCCTATGATGGCCATGCAGTGTCTTGGGGTGACTTCAAGACGCTCGAAGGCGCGCTGGCGCATGTCCTGCGTCACCTTTGTTCCGCCGCTTTCAAGGCGCGCCAGACCGTCACCGAACGAGAAGCCTACGCCCGTTGTATCGCCCTCCCAGCACACGCTGCGCCCCGAGCGCAGGGCTGCGGCTACACGGCTTACGAGCGTATCGAGCGGCACATTAATGTATTTGCTCCCCGTGCGGTCGGCAGGCAGGCCGAAAGACACGCCCTCGCCGAACGGCTCGTGCGTGTAACTGGTCATCGCCACGTAGTCGCCGGGCAGGCATACGCTGTGCGCGAACTCACGCGTGGTATATTCCGCGCCGTACATCCACACACGGCGCGGCAGGGGGTTGATGTCACGGTCGAGTGCGTCGGCCACGTTGCCGCGCAGCCTTTCGATACCTTCGCGGCGGGCCACGGCGGCCTGCGACATCCTTGTCAGCTTGCGGCAGAGCACATCATAGTTGCAGTCGGAACGGTAAGAGTCGTAAGGCATGGCGCCGAACTCTTCCAAGGCGGCAAGCAGGCCGGGAGCCATTCCGGCGGCATCGACATTCTCCGCTCCGCCCGAAAGGTAGCAGCGCTCCGCTCGGTGTTCAAGGATGCGGCGCACGACATAGGCCGGCGACAGGTTGACGGAGTCGCCCTGCATCAGCCGGTCGCTCTCGATGACGGCCAGCATGGCGTAAACCCAGCCGAGCTGCCGGCCGCCCTGCTGCTTTACGGGCGTAATCCTGTTCATCGTCTCGACGGTGAACACGGGACGCACGGCGGTCTCCCTGCCGCACGAACACAGGCAGACAACCGCCACCATGACAACAGTAAAAGCCTTCATGGCCGCAAAATTAATGAAAACAGGCCAGCCAAGCAAATTTTGCCGACGGCAAATGGCTTTGCAATCTGTGGCCTTTTACAACACGAAAGGCCACGTTTTGCATTATAAAAGGCCGTCTTTTACAAGCCAAAAGACGGCCTTTTGCAACGCATTGAAAGACAGGCGGTTACACAGCCTGCTATGTAACGCCGCGGAAAAAGTCACGCTTGAGCCGCACTGACGATGCGAAAAGGCCGCCCGGACATAATGTCCGGACGGCCTTTCGGTGTACCATCGACGCATGTCTGCGGTTAATTCACGGTGTCGTCGTCAGCCGCTATCTCCGAAGCGTTTATGTATCCGCGCGCCACAGCCTTGACTATAAGCTCGGCCATGTTGCGTGCCCCCAGCTTTGCGAAGAGCCTCTTGCGGTGCGTCTCGACGGTATTCTCAGATATGAAGAGCATCGACGCTATCTCCTTAGACGTGTGTCCTCCGGCCAACGCATTAAGTATTTCTATCTCACGTTCCGACGGATGCTCCATCCTGCGCTTGCATCCGGCCAGCTTCTTCTTCAGTCCGGGGCATAGATACTGCTCCCCGTTCATCACCGCCGTAATGGCGTCAACCATCTGCATGAAGTCGGTTGACTTCAGCATGATGGCGTTCACGTCCTTGTCGAGCATGCGGCGCAGCAGCCATATTTCCTCGTGTATGGTGTTTATTATCACACGTGCGTCGGCATGCGACATCCTTATGCAGTCAACCAATTCAAAGCCGTCGATGTCGGGCATGCCGATGTCGATGATGTAAACGTCGAAATGCCTGTATGGAAGAATGCGGAGCAAGTCGGCGGCGTGGCTGAAAGTCTCCACATTATACACCCCACAGCCCTCCATAAGGCTCTTGAAGCCTTCGAGTATGAGCACATGGTCGTCTGCAATGGCCACCGACAGGTCTTGCAATATGTATTTTTGCGCCTCGTTCATCGGGGCAAAATTATACCATACATTCATAATGGCAATAACGGAAATCCGTGGTTTTTAACAAATACACATAACCAAAAGCCTCCACACCCACTCCAAATAACCCTCACACCCACCCCAACCCTCCCGAAGGGAGGGAGCTTGATATGACTTCAAAGGGCAGCGTCCAAATGATAAAACATATACAGAAAGTATAATAACGTACGTGTAAAACATTCAAGAAAGCTATTTAAGCCCCTCCCTTCGGGAGGGGTTTGGGGTGGGTGTGAGGGCTACTTGGGGTGGGTGTGAGGG